>JAODNL010000163.1 GCA_025465405.1 Pseudonocardiales bacterium
GGGCGGAGGGCCAGGCGATCCAGAGCCAGCGCTGTCCGTCCTCGGCGGAGAGGTCCTTTGCGGAGAAGGCACTCACTGCCCGCTTGAGCGTCGGCGCTGCGGCGGCGTAGCCCTCGGTGACAAGCAACGACTGGCCGTCGAGCAGCAGATCGGACGCCGTTGGTCGGGACGCCGCAGGCGCGGCCCGTGCGGCCTCAGCCACCTCCTGCAGGGCTCGGTCTGTCACGAACCGGGGGGCGTACAGCGCCGCGGACAGCGCTTCCAGGTACGTCTCGCGCGCAAGGCGGACGTCGATCGGTTCGAGGCGTTGTGCAGCCTTGAGCAGCAACGGTGGGGCGTCTTTACCGCGGCTGGATGCGACCGCGATCTGCCCGCGCAGTAGGTCGACCTGGGCGTGCTGGAGCTCCTCGAGCGGCCCGGCCTCAGCTGTTGCCAGTAGTCGCAACGCCGCGTCGAACGCTCCGGCCTGGGCCATTAGCTGCGCCGCGGCCAGTGCGCGCTTCGCCCGCCGTGCTGGCTCGGGCGTCAGCGCGGCGGACTGTTGGAGGAAGGCGGCCGCCGCGGCCAGGCCGCCGCGCGCCTGGGCCCGGCTGGCGGATCGGTCGAGCTCGGCGGCAATGTCCTCGTCGGGCCCGAAGACCCCCTGCGCGAGGTGCCAAGCACGCCGATCCGGGTCGCGCCGCGGATCGGTGGTCTCCGCCAGCGCGCGATGTGCCTCGCGTCTTTCATGCGGTGACGTCGACCTGTAGACCGCCGAGCGGATGAGGGGATGACGAAATGTCACCCGGGCGGCGATGGTGAGCAGGCCGGCCGTCTCGGCCGGGCCTGCGGCCTCGACGCTGATGCCCAGGCGTTCGGCAGCGCGCCACAGCAGCGCCGAGTCGCCCACGGGCTCGGCGGCGGCCAGCAGCAGCAGCCGCCGGGTCGTCTCCGGTAGTGGCGCGATCTGCCGCAGGAAGCTCTGCTCGATCCTGCCGGCCAGCGGCAGCGGACCGGCCACGCCGAACCCGCCGGCCAGCTCCGCCGTGGTCGTCACCCCTCTGGGCAGCTCGAGCAGGGCCAGCGGGTTGCCGGCGCACTCGGCGATGATCCGGTCACGGACCCGCTCGTCGAGCCGTCCCGGGATGACCGTGCCCAGCACCGCCCGCGCGTCGGCATCGGACAATCCCTCCAACGCCAGCTCGCGAACACCGGCAAACTCGCCCCCCGCACCGGGAGAACGCGTACCGAACACGACACCCACAGATTCGGCGTCCAACCGGCGGGCAACAAACGCCAGGGCCTGAGCCGAGGCCTGGTCCAACCACTGCGCATCATCGACCAGACACAGCAACGGCTGCTCCGCGGCCACCTCACCGAGCAGGCCGAGCACAGCCAGACCAACCAGGAACCGATCCGGCGCACTACCCGAGCGCAACCCGAACGCGACGCCCAGAGCCTCGCGCTGCGGGCCAGGCAACCGGTCCAGACGGCCCAACATCCGCCCGCACAACTGATGCAGCGCCGCGAACGGCAGCTCCATCTCCGACTCCACACCCTCCGCACGGGCCACCAGAAAATCCGGTGCCGTATCGGCCGCATACCTCAACAGCGCCGTCTTGCCGATACCCGGCTCACCACGCACCACCAACGCCCGGCTACGCCCCGCCCGCACCTCCGCAAGCAACCCATCAAGATCACCGCACTGCGCCCGCCGACCCCACAGCGTCACGCCGCGCCCTGGCCGCACGCTGCTCCCCACGCCGCTCGTCGACGTGACAGTCGCCATCGAAGGACCCGAGGCCCTACCCATGCCGTGCCGCTTCACAGGCCAACTACAGCATGTTCGATCCGATCTTGTTCGACTGGCTCGACATCGCCATGGCCGCGCGGCATGTGGAGTTCACGGATGCGAGCGACAGTCGACCGTTCCTACGGTGGGTGAAACCAACCCCGCAGCCGCAGGAGGCACATCATGTCGACGATCACTACCAAAGATGGCGCCCACATCTTCTACAAGGACTGGGGCAGCGGTCGGCCCGTCGTGTTCAGCCACGGCTGGCCGCTCAACGCGGACGCATGGGACCCCCAGGCCAATCTCGTGGCCAGCAATGGGCACCGGGCCGTAGCGCACGACCGGCGAGGTCACGGCCGTTCGACGCAGACCTGGGACGGAAACGACATGGATACCTACGCCGACGATCTCGCCGCGCTCATGGATGAACTCGACCTCAGCGACGCGGTGCTGGTGGGCCACTCGACCGGTGGTGGCGAGGTGGTCCGTTACCTCGCGCGGCACGGCACCAGCCGCGTCGCCAAGGCGGTGCTGCTAGGAGCTGTCCCGCCACTCATGCTCAAGACCGACGCAAACGCAGAGGGCACACCCATCGAGGCATTCGACGCGATCCGGGCGGGCGTGGCCAACGACCGCTCGGCCTTCTACAAGGACCTCTCCGAAGCGTTCTACGGGTTCAACCGACCCGGCGCGCAGGTGTCAGAGGGCAAGCGGAACGAATTCTGGCTGCAGGGCATGCAGGTCGGCATCAAGGGCGCCTACGACTGCGTCAAGGCCTTCTCCGAGACCGACTTCAACGACGACCTGCCAAAGATCGACATCCCGGTACTCGTCGCCTGCGGTGAGGACGACCAGATCGTCCCCATTCAGGCCGCTGCGCTGAAGACCGTAAAGCTGCTGCCCAACGCGACGCTGAAGGTGTACCCCGGTGCGCCGCACGGTCTCAACGGCGCCTACGAGCGCGAATTCAACCACGACTTGCTGGCATTCCTCGCCGATTAGGAGCCCGACGCCAGCCGACGAGGTTGGTCGCAGTTTTGGCTTAGGCGCTAAGCCATGACAGATCGTCCTTCACAACTGACGCCCGCCTCCATTTGCGCCGCATTCATGTTCGGCCCAGGTGGCACTGGGCAGCCCGGGGTGCAGGCGGCTGGTGATCTTGGTAGTGATCTTTCGGACGCGAAGGCGCTCGTGGCGGGCAGGCTTTCGGGGCCGCGCAATCTGCGATCCCAGATCGCCCGCCAGTAGAGGAGCGAAGCATGCCGTTGGTCCGCGTCACCCTCGTGGAGGGGGCCTTCACCGAGAAACAAAAACACGACCTGGCCGCCCGGCTCACCGACGTGATGGTCGCCTTCGAAGGATCTGAAGCCTTTCGCGAGGTGATCTGGGTGCTCATCGAGGAACTCCACCGCGACAGCTGGCACATCGGCGGGCAGCCGTACTTCGGCCCGCCCAACCTGATCGGTGCCCTCGCCCGCGCTAAGACGGCGTACGAGGCCATCGACGGCACCCCGATCACCCGCGAGGACCTGGCCGCCCAGGCCCCGGTCCGGCAGCGATGATCGATCACCCGCAATAGCCTCCCGCCCGCGGCCTTGGGTCAGACCAGATTGACGGCGGCCTCGGCGGTGGTGACGAGGAACGTCAGTGACTCCTCGAGGTAGAGCTCGATCGACTGGGTGTCGTGGGAGAGGTAGCCGATCGAGGTGTCCTGCCCGAGGTGCAGCTGGTAGTCGCCGCCGCGGGTGGATAGCAACACGGCTCCGTCGATGGCAGGAGCCCAGACGATCTCACTGTCGTCGCCGATGACCCGGCTGAGGTGCTCACGGATCGGGTAGCCGTGGTCGGTGGTCTCGACGACGGCCGTGTAGAGGTTCGCCGACAACATCAGGCTGTAGGGGCCACCCACACTGGCGAGGCGCAGCGCGCTCACTGCCTGCGCAACGGCGGTCGGGTACTCGCGCGGATCGGCGGGCAGCGTCAGTTGGGGATTGGACGAGGCCGGACGCACGCCGGTGATGCCGGCCGGCGTGAATCCGTCGACCACGGCGCTGTCTTCGGCGAACGCGAGCTCCTTGGCTGCGTCCTTGACGGGTTGCCAGTCTGAGTCCTTCGCGCCGCGCTCGACGTCGTCAACAACATCGCGCGAGACACGGAAGGGAACCCGCAACTCTATGACCGAGGCGATGCCGCGACGCCGGGCGCGTACGCCCGCACGCGGCGGCTCGAGCTCGGCCAGGTGGCCGGTGCCGACGGCGGACAGCTGCTCGCCGGACGGGCCGAGCACATCGACGCTGCGGCGCCCGGCGACGTGCAGGGTGAAGGTGCGACGCGCCTCGTCCTCGATGTCGTTCCAGGCCGCGGCTGAGATCGGTGCCAGTTCGCGATGCAGGTTGTTCATGGTGGGGGGCTCCTTCTCAGGCTGCCGATCCGCAGCGAGTGGTCGGGTAGAGGGTCGTCGGGCGTGGTCGCGGGCCGGGCCGGCTCGCTGCTGCCGGTGTCGAACGCGGAGGCGGGTCGAGGCGGCGGGTTGTCGAGGAAGTCGGCAGTGGGAACGAAGAACAGCGAGCCGGTCACCGCGGTCGAGAAATCGAGAATCCGATCGGTGTTTCCGGCTGGTCTGCCGACGAACATGTTGCTCAGCATCTGCTCGGTCACCGCTGGGCTCGCCGCGTAGCCGATGAAGTACGTGCCGAACTC
>JAODNL010000174.1 GCA_025465405.1 Pseudonocardiales bacterium
CGCTGCCCGTGCAGTACTGGCGCTGGCTCACCAACGCGTTGCACGGCGACCTCGGCACCAGCATCGCCCACCAGCAGCCGGCCCGCCCGCTCGTCGTCAGCGCGTTCGACAACACGCTCATCCTGACGGCGTACGCGACGGTGCTCGCGCTCGTGATCGGTCTGGTCCTCGGCGCGATATCGGCGCTTCGGCCACGCAGCATCGCCGGCCGCGTGTCCTCAGGCCTGAGCGCGCTCGCTGTGTCGGCGCCCCAGTACTCGGTCGCGCTGATACTCATCATCTACCTGGCGCTGCGGACCGGCTGGTTCCCCGTCGCCGGCATGCACGGCGTGAGCGGTGGCGGCTTCGGCGACCTGCTCCGGCACGGCTTCCTGCCGGCGCTGACCGCGGGACTCGTGCCCGCGGGCGTCATCGCGCGAACGTTCCGGGCCTCGCTGCTCGACGTTCTCGGCATGGACTTCATCGAGGCATTGCGAGCCAGGGGTTTCAGCGAACGGCGAGTGCTTGCGCACGCCGTGCACAACACCGCGCCGTCACTGCTGACCATGGCCGGCCTGCAGATCGGCTACCTGCTCGGCGGCGTGGTGTTCGTCGAGACGATCTTCACCTGGCCCGGGCTCGGCCTGATGCTCTTTCAATCGATCTCGTCACGGGACCTGCCCATCATTCAGGCCGGCGTACTCGTCAGTGCCCTTGCCTTCGTGTTGCTCAATGTCCTCGTCGACGCGGCACACGCCCTTCTGGACCCCCGAGTGAGGACCGCATGACTGACCTGCTCGTCGCTTCGCCGGCCGCGGCGCCACCACCTGCCGCTGATGCCATGGCGACGGCTCGGACCGGCCGCCGCGTCCCGTGGACCGTGTGGATCTTCGGCGGTCTGGCCGCGCTGCTCGTGCTCCTCGCGATATTCGGCCCGGCGATCGCGGGCAACGTCGTGGACGGCTCGCTGCGGCAGCGACTTCTCGCGCCCGGGGCTCACGGCCACCTGCTCGGAACGGACGGGCAGGGACGCGACGTCCTGCGCCGCCTGATCGCCGGTGCGCGCCCGAGCATGATCTCGGCGCTGCTGCCGGTTCTCGTCGCCGGCCTGATCGGTGCCGCCATCGGCATGGGCGCCGGCCTCGCCGGTCGCCGCGTGCATTCGACGATCATGCGAACGCTGGACGTGTTCTACGCGTTCCCCGCTGTGCTGCTCGCGATCGCCATCGCGGCCGCGCTCGGCAGCGGCACGACCAACACCGTGATCTCGCTATCGATCGTGCTGATCCCACCGATCGCGCGGATCGCGGAGACCGAGACGATGCGGGTCCGCGACTACGACTTCATGGAGAGTGCGCGGGCCAGCGGCGCGGGCCGGGGGTCGATCGCCATCCGCCAGGTGCTGCCGAACATCGGGCCGGCCCTGATCGTGTACTGCACGACGCTGGTCGGGTTGGCGCTCGTATTCGCCGGCGGGCTGTCCTTCCTCGGTCTGGGGGTCGCCCCTCCGAAACCCGAATGGGGCCAGATGATCAACGACCAGCGGCAGTACATGCTGAACGACCCGCAGGTCGCGCTCGCACCCGCCATCGTGATCTTTGCCGCGTCGATGGTGTTCAACGTGCTCGGCGACGGCTTGCGCGATCTGCTCGACGTGCGGCGGGAGAGCCGATGACCGCGACAACGGGTCTGCAGGTGACGGACCTGCACACCACCTTCGGCAGCAAGAGCCGTGCCGTGCACGCGGTGCGGGGCGTGACGCTGCACGTCGGAGCGGGTGAGACGTTCGTCCTTCTCGGCGAGAGTGGCAGCGGGAAGTCCGTCACCGCTCGATCGATCCTGCGCCTTTACGGCGACACCGCACACCTGGGGGGCCGTGTCACGCTCGGTGACACCGAGCTGACGGCCCTGTCGCCCAAGGCGATGCGCTCGGTACGCGGCCGCTGCATCGGGCTCGTGCCCCAGGACCCGACCGCGGCGCTGGACCCACTGCGCACGATCGGCTCGCAGCTCGTCGAGGTGCTGCAGGTCCACGGCATGCAACGGTCGAAGCTCGACGCGCGCGGACGCGCTCGTGAGCTGCTCGAACTGGTCGGCATCCCGGATCCGCCGCGGGTCTTCGCCGCCCGGCCACACGAGCTGTCCGGCGGAATGCGTCAACGAGCCGTGATCGCGCTGGCCGTCGCCTGCGAGCCCGAGTTGCTCATTGCCGACGAACCGACCACCGCGCTGGACGTCACCGTCCAGGCCCTCGTGCTCGAGCTGTTCCTGGATCTGCAGCGGCGTACCGGGATGGCGCTGCTGCTGGTGACGCACGACGTCGGCGTGGCCGAGGAGCTCGGTGGCCGGATCGGCGTCATGTACGCGGGCCGGCTCGTCGAGACGGGCGCCACCCGCGAGGTGCTGGCCGAGCCGCGGCATCCGTACACGCGGGGGCTGCTGGATTCGCTGCCGAGGCCGGGCATCCCTCGTGGCGAGCTACCCGTGATCGGCGGCCGGCCACCGATGACCGGCGAGGTCGAGGCCGGTTGCGCGTTTGCCCCGCGGTGCCCGCGGGCCGTGAGCTCCTGCCGCGAGACCGCACCGGAGCTCGCCGACCTCGGCGCCGGCCGGGCGGCCGCGTGCCCGGTCGTCAACCCGGTACCGGCGCTGACCTCGGCGGTGTCCGCATGACCGCATTGCTCGAGGCCCAGGACATCTCCAAGACATTCGGCAACGGCGTGCGCGCGGTGTCGTCGGTCAGCCTCCATGTCGGTCGCGGCGAGACGCTCGGCATCGTCGGCGAGTCCGGCTGGGGCAAGTCGACGACGGCGAAGATGCTGCTGCGCCTGCTGCAGCCGGACGAGGGCGTCGTGCTGTTCGACGGCGCCGACGTGCACCGCATGCGGGGCTCCGCGTTGCGCGACCTGCGCCGCCGGATGCAGATCGTCCCGCAGAATCCGCAGACCAGCCTGAACCCGCGCCTGACCTTGCAGAGCAGCCTCGAGTTCAACATGCGCGCGCACGGGATCCGTGCGGTCGAGCGCGGTCGCCGGATTCCCGACCTGCTCGATCGGGTCGGGCTCGACCCGTCGTACGCGCGTCGCTACCCGCACCAGCTGTCCGGCGGTCAGTTGCAGCGCGCGGCGATCGCCCGCGCACTGGCGACCGGACCGGACGTCGTCGTGTGTGACGAGGCAGTGAGTGCGCTCGACAAGAGCGTGCAGGCGCAGGTGCTGAATCTGCTGGCAACGCTGCAGCGCGATCTCGGCATCGCCTACGTCTTTATCAGCCACGACCTCGCGGTCGTCGAACACATCGCCGACCGGGTAGCCGTCATGTACCTCGGGCGGGTCGTCGAGCAGGCGCCGGCGGACGCGCTGTGGAAGGGCGCCCGCCACCCGTACACGATCACGCTGCTGTCATCGACGCCTGGCCTCGGCCGCGAGCGGATCGTGCTCGACGGCGAGCTACCGAGCCCGGCCGACCCGCCCAGCGGCTGCGGGTTCCGCACCCGATGCCCGATTGCGGTCGCGGCCTGTGCCGACGAGTGGCCGCTACTGACTGTCCGCGGCGCGGACCATCTCGCCGCGTGCGTGCACCACCGACCCCAACTGGCACCGGCGGTGACCGCGGTGCCGGCCTGACCCCTATCCGCACCGATCCGAACCGCTCGACCTAACCCGGCCGCTCGAGCAACCGAGCAGGCCATCCCGCGCTGCCGGCCGCAACTCCTGCAACTCCTGCCACCTATGCCATACCCGTCATTCCTGCCACTCCTGCCACGAAGGGCGTTACTCATGAGAACACGACGAACCCCGCACCGATCGACGCGCGCCGCCGGCATCGTCGCGGTGCTCGGGGCGGCCGCCCTGGCCCTGGCCGGGTGCGGCGGTGGCGGCGGAGCCAGCGCGAGCGCCTCGACCCCTGGCGTGCTGACGATCGGGATGACTGCCGGCGACATACCCAACCTCGACACCGTGCTTTCCGGCGGTCAGGGCTACGAGGGTTATCGATTCGTCGGCAACCAGCTCTACGACAGCCTGACCAAGTACGACCTGAAGCAGGCCACCACGACACCGAAGATCATCGGCGGCCTGGCGACCTCCTGGACGTCGAACGCCACCGCTTCGGTGTGGACCTTCCACCTGCGCACCGGGGTCACATTCACCGACGGCTCGCCGTTCAACGCCGACGCGGTCATGTACAACCTCGACCGCTATCTCAAGAAATCCTCGCCGCACTTCTACCCGGCCGCCGCGGCCCAGGCGGCGATCTCGCTCGGCGGCATCAAGTCGTACAAGAAGACCGACGCGAACACCGTCGAGATCGATACGAACGGCCCGTACTCGCACCTGCCCGAGGACCTCGTCTTCATCTACATGGCCAGTCCCACCGCACTCGCCAAGTACGGCAATACCGGATTCGCGAACCACCCGGTCGGCACGGGCCCGTTCGTCTTCAAGTCGGAGACCCGCGGCCAGCAGGTCGTGTTCACCGCGAACACGAAGTACTGGGGTGGCGCGCCGAAGCTGTCCGAACTCGTGCTCAAGCCTGTGCCCGATCCGTCCGCGCGCCTGGCCGCTCTGCAGTCCGGTGAGGTCAACTGGATCGAGGCGCCGAACCCGGACGACATCGCGTCGCTCAAGTCCGGCGGCTACCAGATCCTCACCAACTCCTACGACCACGTGTGGCCGTGGATCCTCGACACCAGCAAGAAGCCGCTCAACGACGTCCGCGTTCGGCAGGCGATGAACTTCGCGATCGACCGCCAGACGATGGCTACGTCACTGCTGCAAGGCACGGCCGACCCGGCGAACCAGCTCGCGCCCCACGCCAGCCTCGCCTACCGCAGCTCGAACGACGTCTTCGGCTACGACCCGGCCAAGGCCAAGTCGCTGCTCGCCGCGGCCGGTTACCCCAACGGCTTCTCGATGAGCCTGTCGTATCCGACCAGCGGGTCCGGCAACATGCAGCCGGGTCCGATGAACCAGGAACTGCAGAGCGACCTGGCGAAGGTCGGCATCAAGGTGAGCCTCAAGCCGATCGAGTGGGCGACGATGCTCACCGACTTCGCCGGAGGCA
>JAODNL010000190.1 GCA_025465405.1 Pseudonocardiales bacterium
TGAAGATCGGGTCGTTCTCCGCGGCCAGCAATGTGACCGGCATCGTCAGCGACACCCACGCGATCTCGGCGCTGCTGCATCGCCACGGCGCCCTGTCGTTCTGGGACTTCGCCGCCGCGGCACCCTACGTCGACATCGAGATGTATGCCGGCGCCGATCGCGACCCGCTCGCGTACAAGGACGCGATCTTCCTCAGCCCCCACAAGTTCATCGGCGGCCCGAGCACTCCGGGTGTCCTGGTCGTGCGCCATGAGCTGCTTCGCAACCGGGTTCCGGATGTGCCTGGCGGAGGCACCGTCGCCTACGTCAATCCGACCGAGCATCGCTATCTGACCGACCCCGCGCAGCGGGAAGAAGGCGGCACCCCTGCCATCGTCGAATCGATACGCGCCGGGCTGGTCTTCCAGCTCAAGAAGGCGGTCGGCATCGACGTGATCCGCGATCACGAGGAACGGTATCTTCGTCGCGCCGTAGCGGCCTGGCAGAACGAGCCGGCCATCGAAATCCTGGGCAATCTGGATGCACCCCGGCTGTCCATAGTCTCCTTCGTGATCCGGGCGCCCAGTGGTCGCTACCTGCACCACAACTTCGTCGTGTCCCTGCTCAACGACCTGTTCGGCATCCAATCGCGGGGTGGCTGCTCCTGTGCCGGGCCGTACGGGCATCGGCTCCTGGGAATCGACCTGGAACGGTCATACGAGTTCGAGCGGGAAATCGCCCACGGTTGCGAGGGGATCAAGCCCGGGTGGGTCCGCGTGAACTTCAACTACTTCATCTCCGAGCCGGTCTTCGCCTACCTCGTCGAAGCCGTTCGCATGGTGGCTCGTGACGGCTGGCGGCTGCTCGGCGACTACCGGTTCGACCCGGTGACCGGGCTCTGGCGCCACCGGAGCGGACCGGTCGAGCCGCCGCTGCGCCTGAGCCAGGTCGGCTACGACGCCGACGGGACGATGCGCTATCCGCATCACGACGACACAGCCCCCGAGTCGCACCTCGCGCACTACCTCGACGAGGCCACTGGCGTGTTCGCCACCGTCGTGGATCGCGAGGCGAGCGGCGAGCCGAGATCACCGGGGATCGTCTCCGACGACTTCGAGCACCTCAGATGGTTCGAACTGCCCGCGTCCTGCCTGGCCCCGACCGCCTGAACAGCTCCCGGCTCGCACCGCCGCACGCCGCGGGTCGCCCAACTTGATCAACTCGCGGTTTCTGCGCGTTTCCTGCCGTGGACGCGCAGTAGACGCGAATTGATCACGGCACTCCGCGCGCTGCCGCCGCTGCACTTCGCGCGCTGCGCCGCGGCCTACCCCGTGGTTGCGATTGCGACCTGGCCGAGGCGGAGGAGATCCTCGCCCAGCGCGTCGCGGCGATCACGGTGGGGCGGTGTCGTGACCCACACCAGCCGGTCGAACCACACCGGCATCCGCAGGATGCGGAACTCCTGGGTCAGTCGGGTGCCCGCCCCGTCGGGCTCCAGCACGAATCGCCACTGCGTCGTGTCCTTCGCGAAGGGTCCCTCGGTTTCGTATACGAGTTCGCGCCGGTCCTCGCACACAGTGATCGTGCAGGGCCGTTTCCACGTGTACCGGCCGACCCGGTTGACACCCTCGAACCGGGCGCCGACGGATGCCTCGGTCGCGCCGTCGAGCCAGTGGGCCGTGTGACATTCGTGGCTCCACTCGCCGGTACGGGTGATGTCGGCGAGCAGGTCCCAGACGCGATCGGGCGGTGCGTCGACGGTCACCGCGGTGCCGGCGGCGACGCGCAGCTTCCACGGCGAGTGGTCCTCGCTCCACCACCGCCGGAAGGCCTGCTTGCGGTACGTGCGCGAAACGACGTTGAGGATGATCCACCGGGGGATGGGCGGCACCAGCTCTGCCATGAGCGCCCTGTCCTGCTCCGACTGACCCTCCATGATCCAGAGCCCCTCGATCGCCAGTTGGGACTTGGGGGTTGGCTTGACGTTGAACTCCTGGGTCCAGTTGTCCCACTCCGCCTTCGTGATCGACGCCGCGACGACCGGCATCATCTCCTGCTCCTCTCGCAGCAGATGCGGCAGCAGTACCTCGCCCAGCGCGTCGATCGCCGCGACGGCGCGAGGGCGCGCCTGGTCCGAAGCGGCGTATGCGATGCCGGCCGCCGTCAGCTCTTCCATGGCCGGCTCGATGGCGTGGTGATCGTCGTCCATTTGGTCCAGCAGCTCGGCGGCGCTCGGGTTGTTCGCCCGCACCAACGGGTAGAGCCCGGCGTCCTCGCTGCTGTGATGGTGGTGCAGGAAGTTCATCATCCAAGCGAGGTGCATTCCCAGCGCAGCCCGCTGGACCGGGTGCGGGTACGGCGCGACAGCGAGGACGTCGCGAGCGCGCGCAAGGTCTCGGCGCAGGGCGGTGTGCACGATGCGCATCGTGCGCGTGTCGGCTGGGCCGTGCGGGTCGTCGTACCTCGTCTCGGTCACGGTGTGTTCCGGGCGGGTCTGCGGTGCGGTCATCTCTGGCCCTTCGGGTTGTCGAGCAGCCGCAGGATCGTGTCGGCCACCCAGGTCTGGTACTGCTGATCGCTCCAGCCGGACATCC
Source organism: Pseudonocardiales bacterium (assembly GCA_025465405.1). Classification (GTDB taxonomy): domain Bacteria; phylum Actinomycetota; class Actinomycetes; order Mycobacteriales; family Jatrophihabitantaceae; genus RYN-117. The sequence continues at coordinate 2,574 of JAODNL010000190.1, forward strand.
CGGTGAGGAGCAGGTAGACGTCGTTGCTCAGGACGGCCTGCAGGCCGTCGATCTCGGTGTCGGTGGGCTTGCGGCCGGCCACTGCGCGGATGCCGAGTGCGGTGGACTCGCGCTCGCTGGCGTGCACCTTGCGCAGCAGCTCGGCCAGCGCAGGTTCGGACAGCGCCGCGTGTTGCAGGACCCGGTGAAGCCCGGCCGTGCGTGCATTGAGCGTGGCGAGCAGCTTCCCGGCGGCGCCGGCCCGCTGCTTCACAGTGCCTTTTCCGAGCGCCTGAAACTCAGGACGGTCGGCCAGCGGCACGGGCTCGTCGTCGCCGACGACGCTCACGTCCACGGCCACTTCGAGCAGTGCGGGCTTGGGTCCGACGGCGGCGTACACGGTCTCGACGGCGACACCAGCCGCTCTCGCGACGTCCCGCATCGAGGTGCCGGACCAGCCGTTCTCGACGAACAGGCGCGTGGCGGCCGCGATGACCTCGAAACGAGTTGTGGCTGCGGTCTGCCGACGACGAGTCGAGTCGTAGCGGCGGCTGACTTCAGGGGAGTCCGCGGTGGTCACGTCGGAAGTATGGAACATCCGAGTATTAAACACAAGAGCGTTCTAGCGAATGTCCTGTGCCTCTCCCTGCGGTATTCAGCTCGGGGGCGGCTTGGGCTTCGCCTCGTCGTCGGTGAACGTCGGCGGGTCTCGCGGTGCGACCGTCGGCGGCGTGGCGGTCGGCCAGCGCCAGACGTTGCGCTTCCAGCGCCTCGTACGCAGAATCCGCGGCCATCTCATGACGCCAGGATAGGAGGCTGAGGCGCGCTCGGGGCCGGTCGCCGACCTGATGCGCGCAGCCCGTCGGGAGTCTCGGAGCCGAGCCCGCCGGGCGCGACCCGTCAGGGGAACCTGACACCGTGGCCGCCGAGCTGATCGGTCGCCGAACGCCGACGGCGCACCGTTGACAGGGGGCTGAGGCACTATTCATCGTTATGGATTCGTTCGCCGAGGGCGTTGCGTGGGCGCGGTCGGTGTGTCTGGCCTTGCCGGAGACCTACGAGGAAGAGGCGTGGGTAGGGACGCGATGGAAGGTGCGCACCCATACGTTCGCGCACGTCCTCGAGATCGTCGACGGGTATCCGCCGGCCTTCGCCGCCGCGGCCGGGACAGATGGGCCGGTGACGGTGCTGACGTTCCGGTCCGCGGGGCACGAGATGGACGTGCTCCTGGCCGGGACGGCGTTCTTCGGACCGCTCTGGAATCGTGGCGACGTAGGCGTCCGGCTCGAGCCGCACACTGACCGGGACGAGCTCGCCGAGCTGGTGACCGAGAGCTACCGGCTGCGCGCGCCTAAACGCCTCGCCCGCCGACTGGACACGTGAACGCGATTCGCCGACCTGATGACGACAGGTTGATGATCTTGCCCGCGGCGGGCTGGCGGACCAGCTCGGATCCTCAGTCGACGGCGATGACCGTCGCTTGGAGGGTGCGGTTGGTTCGGGTCGCGTACGAGATCCTCGCGCCGGCGCGTGCCCCCTGCAACGCTCGTCCGAGCGGGCTGCTGGGCGTGATGACATCGAGACCGTCGCCCGCTTCATCGACTGAGCCGAGCAGGAACGACTCCGGCCCGTCACCGAAGTCGACGGTCACGACGTCACCCACGGCGGCGCCGTCGTGCGCTGAGTGCGTGCTGGGCTGGTGGCTTGCGGCCAGCTCCTCTTCGACCGTGGTGATGCGCTGCTCGAGCATGGCGAGCCGCACGTGCCCGTCGACGTTCGTGGCGCGATCGGCTACGTCGCCGGCGCCCGACGGGATCGTCTCGGCCAGCGCTTGCTCGCGCTCGGCCCGCAGTACGGCCAGTCGTGCGCTCAATACGTCCTGCCGGGAGGCGGCATCAATTGTGGCAGTCATAGTGTCGTTCCTTTCGGGCGGTGCTGACGTGGTTGAGCGTCCCAACCTCCTGCCGGCCGACCGTATGCCCGCCTGTCGCCCGCGTCTCAGGAGTTCTCATCCGGCTCTTCACCGCCGCATGGGAACGAGCCCTCCAGCGCGTCGAGGATTCCGTACGCCGTCCCGCTGAGCCGGGGCTCGACGCTTACCCAAATCTGGCGGGGTCGCCACGGATGAAGGGCGGATGCCGAGTGGCCGAGCACGGTGGCATGCCTACCGCAGGAGTACCTGCGACGGTCTCGCGCCGAGGGCGGCTGGCATGGTCAGCCTGATGTCGCTGGTGACCGTGTAGGCGCCGGCAAGCGCGGCGAGCAGGAACCCGGCGCGGAGGATGCCCTGGACCGGCGCGGCGGCAAGCGGACCGAGGTGGACGTAACTGGGTAGGAAGACGCAGACAAAGCCACCCAAGGTGAACCACGGCACGGCTCGACGTTGGCGAGTCCGGCACAGATCGAGCAGTACGGTGCCCAGCAGCAGGCCGGCGGTGTAGTAGCTCCACGTGGCGGGGTCGAGCAGCAGGCGCACGGCGATCACCGCAAGAACGATGGCCGCGACCCGGCCCCGTCGCCATAGCAGCCAGGCCAAGCCGACACCGAGGATCAGCTGCGCCGGTCGACACCACAGTGGCGTCGATGGGTCAGTCACGCCGAGCACACGCAGCGCAGATCCAGCCGCGTTCTGAATCCGGTAGCTCGCCGCGATCACCGATCGCGGGTCAGCGAACAGAAATGGCAGCCACGCCAGGGCAACCGTGACGCTCCACGAGGACAACGCCCGTAGACGCTGCGTCGCCGGCACGACGAGCAGCAAGGGGACGAATGCGAGCGCCCAGGGTTTGGCGTCCGCGGCGAGGGCTAGCAGCACCGCGCCGGCGATGCCGTGTTTGCGCTGGATGGCCACGAGCGCGCCCACCGTGAGGGTGAGGGCCAAGACGTCATCGAGGTGTCCGGCGCGACCGGCGAGTTCTTCCCATACCGGGATGAAGAGCACGCCGGGCCACAGGATGCGGGAGCGGGACTCGGCGGGCAGCAGCGTCGATGCCAGCGCCAGTAGCCCCAATCCGATGACGCTCATGACGACGGCGGCGATCAGCTTGGCCGACCCGGCGGACAGCAGCGTGAACGGAAGGGCGACCAGAAACGTGACCGGACCGATCTGAAGCTCCGGATTGCTGTGATACAGGTGCAGACCACCCAGGGGATTGGAGGTTGCCAGCAGTAGCCGGGCACCGGTGTCGAAGTAGTGCCACGAGCCTGCCGGTGAGCTGAGATGGACCGCCGTCCACACGGTCAACCATGCGGACAAGATCAGCCAGATAGACGACGTGGTCAGGCGCCGGCGCCGCGGCCAAGCACCTGAGTGACGATGAAGAGTTATCGGTGCGGCCGCCCACACTGATGACACATCAGAACTCACCTGGGCTGCCTCACGTCGCGCGGCCGGCCGCCGTGCGGGCAGAGATAGATGTTGTACGTGTACATGTGAACTCCATGCCGACTGTCCGTCCCGGCGAAGCGGTCCGGTCCGCCGCACCTCGAGGCTGCTGGCGGGTAGCTGAACGCAAGCTGACGTCTGCTCGCCCGTTCAGCTGTCGGCCAGGCAGGCTCAGCAGCTATGCCGAGCTAGCTGCATATCTGAAGGAAGCGGGTAGCGCCCGGTCGCGCATGGAAGTGAACGACGTGGCCAAGATCGTCTCGGAAGATCGCGACCGAGGGTGAGAGCGTAGTCATCGTGCCGGGCTGATAGGGATTGCCCCAGCCAGCAGGTGGGTTGCCGCTGCCGCCATCCAAAGGGTTATCGGCGACGTAGTAGGTGGGGCCGAGCCGTGCCTCGCGAATTCCGCAGTGTGTGTAGAGGGAGTACGGCACTCCCGTTGACGCCGGTCGGCTCGAAGGCTGGGGCTCGGTCGGACGACCCGAGCGTGCGTCGGTCGTTCTCACCGGCCCGGAGCTGGAGCATGCCGCCAAGTTGGCGGTGACCATCAGGAGTGCCGCACCGAGCGCCAACCAAAGCTTCACGATGAGCAGACGATATGGCGGTGGCGTTCGGTTCTCAACCGTCCGCGATTCGGCCCGACTCAACTGGGGCCTGTGTCAGTGCGAGTGGCGCCGTGAGAATGTGCTCACGTGAGTGCACCGCTGGGTTTGGTGCGCGTTCAACTCGTCGCGCGCGCGGCTGCTAACCCGCCTCGACGAGGTCGGCCAGGTTCGCCAGTGCCGTTCGGGTGCCCGTCTCGTTGTCGGCTCGGGGCACGCTGTCGGGAATCCCTTCGTGCACGATGACGACCTCAGTGCCGTCGTCTACGTCGGTGAGCGTTGTGGTCATCGTCATCGTCCCGCGAAGTGCGGGATCTGGCGTCTCGAACTCGATCACTTCGACGACCTGCTCGTTCGGGACGAGCCTCGCGAAGTGCCCGTGGTAGGTGTCCGTGTGTGACCGCGACTTGCCGGCGCTGCTCGGCGCGTCGTAGGAGAGCGAGATCCGAAAGCGGCCACCTTCGTGGGCATCGAACTCATGCACGCGGCTGCTCATGCCAGCCGGTACGCGCCATCGTGCGATCGCGTCCGCGTCGAGGAGCGCCTGATAGACAGCCGAACGCGGCGCGCTCACGCGACGCGAGACCCGCATCGAATACACGCCGCCAACCTACCGCCCGGCCCACGTGGTGTGATGGCATTGCGCTCCCGGGGGATGTGCCCACCCGGTTCCGCCGTCAGCAAAGGGACAACTGCCGTGAGTGATCGACTCGGATTGCCAGATGGCCCGCCGGTACGGGTGAACTACTTCGACGGGCAACTGCTGAGCGCGGACGACTTCCGCACAGAGCAGCACTATCACCGCAGCATGCGGTATCTACATAACCGAATGTTGCATGGATCGGGCATCGTCGACGGTCTCGACGTCGAGGATGCCGGTGGGGCAGTCCTGGTTCGCCCCGGCGTCGCGATCGATGCTCTAGGGCGCGAGCTTGTGCTGCCGGAGTCTGTGCATATCGACCTGCCGCCCGAAGCTGCGGTCGAAGAACAGACCGGGTGGTACGTGGTCGCGACCTGGGAGGAGGTCCCCTCTGCACCTGTCGCTACCGGCAACGCGGGCGCGTTCTCACGATGGATCGAGCGGTGCGCGATCTCGATTCGTTGCACAGCGCCGGAGGATGATGGCCTCGTGCTGGCCACGGTCGGCGCAGTCGCCGGCATCGTCGCCGGCATCGACGCATCCGTCGGGATGTCGGTTCCTAGATGAGCGTGCCGACAGCGCCGTCGCTTCGCGGGTCGAACCCACCCTCGAGCCGCCCGTCGGAGTGCCGCAACAGCGCGCCGGCGTGACCCATGGTCTCGTCGTAGGCGGACATGATCTCGACATCGTGGCCGAGCCGCCGCAGCTCGCTGATCGTCGGTTCGGGAAAGCGGTTCTCCAACTTGAGCGTGTCGGTGTCCTCGCCCCAGGTCCGACCGAGCAGCCAGCGTGGGGCGTCGACCGCCGCCTGCGGATCCATGCCGCTGCGATGAATGCGTGAGAACACCGCGCTGAGCGACTGAGGCTGCCCGTCGCCGCCCATGCTCCCGTAGACCAGTGTGCGTCCGTCGTCGAACTCGGCCAGCCCCGGGTTGAGTGTGTGGAACGGTTTGCGCCCGGGCATCAGCGGGTTGAGTCCGTGCCGGTCCAGCGAGAAGCTGCAACCGCGGTTCTGCCAGGTGATGCCCGATTCATCGAGTACCACCCCGCTGCCGAACTCGTGATAGGTGCTCTGGATGAAGCTGACGGCGACCCCGGAGCTGTCGATGGCACCCAACCACACCGTGTCCGCCGGCGACTTCCCCCCGCTCCACGGCAAAGCCACCTGCGGATCGACCCGCGCGGCAAGGGCATCGAGGTTGGAGCTCGCCAGCAGCGCATCGGTGTCGACGGTCAAGTACGCGGGGTCGGTGATGACGCGGTCGCGGATCTCGAATGCCAGCTTGGTCGCCTCCACGCAGGCGTGCACGAACGGCGCGCCCAGTGGGTCGACCGTGGGCTCGAGGAGCCGGTCGATGATGCCCAGGATGAGCAACGACACCAGGCCTTGGGTCGGTGGGCGAAGATTGCTCACCCGCCCGCCCGAGTGCGCGAGCGTGAGCGGTCTGGTGACGACCGCCCGGTGTCGCTGCAGATCGGCCAGCTCGAGGGGGCTGCCGGCGGCCGCGAGCTGGCGGGCGATGCTGCATCCCAGCTCGCCCCGATAGAAGTCGTCCAGGCCGGCTGCGGCGAGCCGGCGCAGGGTGTTGCCGAGTGCCGGCTGTGTGAACCGTTGGCCCGCTACCGGAGGCATTCCGCCCGGCAGGAACGTCTCGGCGAAGCCACTGACGGGTATGAGTTCGGGCTGCTTGTGTGCCGTTACCGCCTGCTGACCAACGGTCACCGGGAAGCCCTGCTCGGCGTGCTCGATCGCGTCCGCCAGCAGTCTTTCCAGCGGGAGCCGGTTACCAAGGCGGGAAGCCGACAGCTCCAGCGCCGCCTGCCACCCCGAGATCGTGCCCGCGACGGTGTTCGCGGCCCGAGGCCCGCGGTACGGGATGGCGTCGAAACCGTCCGCTAGGTAGGCGTCGATCGTGGCCCGCCCGGCGGCGGCGCCGCACGCGTCGATGCCGACCGGCGCGCTGCCGGGAACGGAGATCAGCCAGAACCCGTCGCCGCCGAGGCTGTTCATGTGTGGGTAGACGACAGCGATCGTCGCCGCAGCGGCCACCGTTGCCTCGATCGCGTTACCGCCGTTCCGCAGCACCGCGAGGGCAGAGGCGGACGCGAGCGCATGGGGTGCGACGGCAATGCCGCCGTGGGCGGGAGTTCGGCTCATGATGCGGCGACCCGTTCATCGTCTGAGCGGGACGCGTCGCGGGTGGTGTTCTCGAGCAGCCGCAGGACGCGTTCGCCGGTGATCGGCAGCTCGCGCGCTCGCACCCCGAGCGCGGAGCCGACCGCGTTGCCGATCGCGGCCGCGATCCCCATGATCGCGGCTTCGCCGATGCCTTTCGCGCCGGTGGTGGACCCGGTCGATGCCGCGGCCGGCAGGAAGCTGACCGAGACCGCCGGCAGTCCGACCGCCGTCGGCACGAGATGGTTGACGAATCCTGACTCGGCGATCGACCCGTCCGGCCGAAAGGTGGCCCGTTCGCTCAGTGCCGCGCCGATGCCTTGCACGACCGCCCCCTCGACCTGAGCGCGTGCCCCGTCCTCGTCGAGGACGACGCCGGCGTCGTGCACGGCCACGACGCGCTGAACGCGCACGGCGCCCGTGCGGGGATCGCAGCGCACCTGAGCCAGTTGCGCGCCGAACGCCAGACCGGGATCGGTGGTCGCGTATTCCGCGCACACTCGAATCGGATCGAGCTCGGACACCTTCACCTCGTGTTGTCCGTCGCGGATGACCGTCCACTCCGCGTCGAGCTCGACGACGTCGGGCGCGACCGCGAGCAGTCGCGCGCCGCGCGCGAGTACCTCGCGGCGCAGCGCCATGCTTGCGCGGAGCACCGCCGACCCGGTGACGTTCGCTCCGCGGCTGCCGAACATGCCGGGATCATTCGGCGAGCCGGCGCGGACGTCGTGCTCCACGAGGACGCGGTCCCGGTCGAGGCCGAGGGCGTTCGCGGCGATCCGGTTCAGCAGCGGGTAAATGCCTTGTCCGGCCTCGGCGACGCTCGTCTCGACGATCACGGTTCCCGAGCCCGGTTCCAGGCGGCAGGCCACCTCGGCATGGTCGGGCTTGTCGGCCCCGGCAGCGGCACTGGTGCTGACCAGCATCGAGATTCCCCAGCCGTCCAGCCCCTCCGACGGCTCACCGGACGCTCGCGTCGCGATGACCGTGCGTGCCGTACGGGCAAGTTGATCGAGGCAGCCGATGGCATCGATGTCGTGCATGGGCAGGCCGGTCGCGGGGTCCACGTCGCCGGCCCGCGCAAGGTTGCGGCGGCGGATCTCGAAGCGATCCAAACCCAGCCGGGCGGCGATCTCGTCCACGTGCGTCTCGACGGCGAACGTCGCCTGGATGCTGCCGTAGCCCCGGAATGCGCCGCCCGGTAGGCGATTCGTCGCCATCGCGCGTGAGCGTGCGGTGACAGTGCCACGTGGGTAGAGCCGCGCGGCGGCGTTGGCCGCGTTCGCCGCGACGGTCGAGCTGTGCCCGTCGTAGGGACCGGCCTCGAAGACCACGTCGACGAGCCTGGCACCGAAGATGCCGTCGCGGTCGTATCCGGTGCTCACCCGTATGTAGCCGCCGTGTCGGGCCCGGTGGGCCGCGGTCATCTGGCGGCGAGACGACTCGAGGAGGACCCGCGTCCCACCGGCCGCCGCGGACAGCAGCATTGCCGCCGGCTCGAGCGTCAGCTCTTCCTTGCCGCCGAATCCGCCACCGACGAAGACCGGCTCCAACCGGACGTCCGCGGCGAACATGTCGGCGAGCAGGTCGCGGACAAGGGCCGGGCACTGGCTCGGGGACCAGACCCGCCAGCCGTCCTGGCCGCGCTCGGCCCCGGCGGCCAGGCGTTCGAGGCAACCGTGCGGAGACGGCTCGAACCATGTCGTGGACGTGTGCTGGTAGGCACAGGCGGCTAGTGCTTCGCGTGCAGCCGCTTCGTCGGCCCCGATCCGGAGGTCGCTGACCACGTTGCCCGGGTATTGCGGGTTCGCTTCGGCGTTAGCGGTGAATGCGTCCTCGAGTGAGAGCACCGCGGGCAATGGTTGTTCGGTGATCAGCTCGGCGCTCTGGTCTAGCGCATGCTGCAGGCTCCTTCTGTCGCGTGCTGCGAGTGCCCCGACGATGTCGCCCGGATAGCGGCCGATGTCGGTGAAGACGCTGGTGTCGGCTGATCCGCCGTGCGGGTTGGTCGAGTACAGCGTCGCGGGCACGCTGTCGTGGTCGAGCGCGACGACGACGCCGGGTAACGCGCGCAGCGCGTCCAGGTCGACCGTGACGCGGCAGTGTGCGGTCCTCGTGGTGAGCAGCGCACCGAAAAGGCGCGGCTGCTCGACGGCGTCAGCGACGAACTCGGCCTCGCCACGAGCCTTCGGCCGGCCGTCCACAGTCCGGGCCACGGCTAACGCTCTCCCGTCTCGGCGAACAGTTGCCTTGCCGCATCGAGGATTCGCGCGTAGCCGGTGCATCGGCACAGATGTCCTCGAAGCGCGTCACCCAACTCGCCGTCGGCGATCGGTATCGAGCCGGAGCCGGCCAGCGCATACAGGGCGCTGACGATTCCGGGTGTGCAGTACCCGCACTGCATGGCGCGGCACCCGACGAGGCATTCGACGATGCGCCGGCCGAGCGGGGTGTCGGCGAGGTGGCTCGGCGTCCGGACGTCCGCGCCCTCGGCCCGGCCCAGATAGGTGAGGCAGCTCGGCTGCGCGCGCCCGTCGACAACCACGACGCACGCGCCCCATGCCCCTTCGCGGCAACCGATCTTGACGTCGGTATGACCCAACTCGTCACGCAGGCTGTCGGCGAGTACTTGGTCAGCGGCTCGGAACGGCACGCTGCACTCCACGTCGTTCACCGTCAACGTGACGCGGCGCGCGACCGTATCGGGCTGCGCGCGCTCAAGCACGATCGACGCCGCGCAGTGCGAGAACGGCTTCGAGTTCGACGAGTGCGCCCAGCGGCAGGCCGGCCACGCCGACAGCCGAGCGTGCGTGCCGCCCGTCGTCGCCGAAAGCGGTGAGGAACACCGCGGACGCCGCGTCGATGACGACCGGCGCGTCACCGAACCCGGTGGCGCAGGCGACGTAGCCGGTGAGCCGAAGGACTGCGTGGACGGCGTCGAGGGAACCCAGCTCGGACTCGATGTAGGCGAGCTGCCGCAGCGCAGCGTGCTCAGCAGCGAGCACGGCCTGCTCGGTGGTGGCGTCGACGCCGACCGTGCCGGTCATGCCGTCGGACGTCACGCCGGCACAGAAGGCGATCGCGCCGCTGATCCGCATCGGGACGTAACGCGATCGGGGCGCGTCGACGACCGGGAGGTCGAGTCCCGCGGCCGCGAGCCGAGTTCGGACCTGCGTGTCGTTCACGCCTTCGTCGCGACGTCCGCCGACCCGATCACGCTGACGTCTTCGGGGTCCAGTTGCAGCTGGGGTCGCGTGCTGCCGTCGTGGCTGCCATCGTCGGACAGCAGCGTCGTGAGCGCATAGAGCCGGCTGGGCCCGGTGTTCTCGATGAAGTGCATGGACCCGGCGGGCAAGATCAGAAAGTCACCCGTGCCCACGGAGACGGTTTCGCCGTCGCAGTGCGCGAGACCGTTCCCGCTGAGGAAGTAAAACGCCTCGGCCGAGTCGGGATGGCTGTTCGGGTTCTGCCGTCCGGCGACGTCGAAGATCTCCAGATTGATGGACGTCGCGGCCCCGTCCTGCCCGGGCGGCAGCAGCGAGATCATCTTGTTCGTGGCGCCGTCGCGCAGCTGGAATGCGGTCAGCTCGCTCACGTGCCGAAGGATCGGGGCGACCATCAGGTGTTCTCCTCGGGTGTGATGGGGATTCGTGGAGTCGTCGATTCCGTGGCAGCGTCGGACAGCCGGCCGAGCACCTCGTCGCAGAGAGCCGTGAGTAGCCGCCGGCGATACCACCCGCTCGCGTAGTGGTCGGTGCGTAGTGACGACTCGTCCGGTAGGGCGGCGGCGGAGACGGGAAGGGGAGCCTCGGCCACCGCGCCGGCCCAGAGCTCCACCTCTCCGCCGCGCAGGACGCCCGCGACGGAGGCGAGCGCCGGAGCGAAACCGGCGCGGCCGGCGAAGCGGACGAAGCTGCCGGGCAGCGATACGCCGAGGTCGACGCCCAGCACGAGCGCGCCCCGCGGTTCGTGCAGGTAGTCGAGCAACAGGCGGGTGTGCCGCTCGCCGGAATGTTCGAGCACGTCGACCTCGGCGTGGTAGGCGCACAGCGCGGGCAGCAGGTCACTCGTAGGCAGGCGAGCGGCGATGGTGCCGCCCACGGTCGCCACCCGGCGCACCTCCGGCGTGGCCATCGCGCGCAACGCCTCGGCGACGGCGGGCCATCCGCGCACGATCTCTTCATCGGCGAGGAGTTGTTCGAGGGTCGCCATCGCGCCGACGACCGACCCGACCCGAGCGCCCAGGCCGAGGCCGCCGAGGTCGAGGGCTCGATCACCCATCGCGGGCGGGAACGACTCCGAAGCGAGTGCGGCCCCGCCGCCCACGACGGTACGACCCTCGCGGAGACCATCGAGGGCGTCGTCCAGTCGATCTGGTCGCAGCCAGATCGCGACGCTCATCGCATGCTCCCGCCGTAGACGCGGTTGGCCCATCTCTCCGCGCGTGCGACGACCGCATACATCGCGACCGACACCAGCGTGATGATCACGACCGCTGACCAGAGCTTGTCGTACTTCGACTGCACCGCCGAGTTCGAGAGGATGAACCCAACGCCCTGACCGGTGGCAAGGTATTCGGCCACGAGCACGCCCATCAGCGCTCCGGGCAGTCCGAGCCGCGCGGCGGCGAAGATCTTCGGTAGCGCCGCCGGCGTGCGCAGCTTGCGGACCTGGGTCAGCTCGGAGGCGTTGAGGTACTTGAAGACGTCGCTCGCGCTCGGCGGTACGTCACGCAGGCCGGCCGCCATCAGGACGACGGAGGGGAAGAACGTGACGAGGACGGCGACGACGACCGATGCCGTCATCCCGCGTCCGAGCACCACGACGATCAGTGGCGTCATCGCCTGTAGCGGAACGGCTTGGAGCACCATCGCGAAGGTCATCAGCAGTGCCTGCAGGCTCTTGGACCAGAGGAACGCCGCCGCCGCGACGTAGGCGATCACCAGGCCCAGCGCCGCGCCGATGAGCGTGGCGGGCAGGGTCTGACCGAGCGCGTGGAACAAGTCGGAGCGGTCCGCGCCGCCGGCCTGGTCGTCGACGAACAGGAATCGATAGACGTCGTGCGGGGTCTTACCGAAGTAGCTGTTGACGTTCAGCAGCTTGAGGCCGAGCGACCATCCGCCGAAGACGATGCCGATTGAGCCCACCCAGAGCAGCAGCCGGACCGGCCATGGATAGGACGTGGCGGCCATGTCGTCAGAGACGGTGGCGGTACGCAGCTGCAGCGGCTGCCCTTTCGCGAGCTGCCGCTGCAGCAGGCCGATGGCAAGGAAGCCGAGCGTGCCGAGCAGCGTCGCGATGACGCCGACCCCCCAGGTGCGTTCAGGATTGAACTGCGCGAGCGAGTTCATCATGAACACACCGAGCCCGCTCGTGCCGCCGGCGAACTCGCCGAGGATCGCGCCGAGGACCGCGGCCGGGAAGGCG
>JAODNL010000201.1 GCA_025465405.1 Pseudonocardiales bacterium
CGACGGCGAGGTGGTCTACCTGGATGGGGGGCCGGTACGGGTCATGGTGACCGAAGAGCACGTCGGACCCCCGACGGAACCCACCCTGCGTGATCTGAGCAAGGCGCTCATCGCCGTATACGGGACCGATTACGGGATCCACAGTCCCACGTGGATCTCCAGGTTCACCGATATGACTCGGCACGCCGCGGCCTACCGCGACAGACGAGTCCTGCTGGCCGGAGACGCCGCACACGTGCATGCCCCGGACGGTGGACAGGGCCTCCAGACCGGTGTCCAGGACGCGGTGAATCTGGGCTGGAAGCTGGCCCAGGTGGTCAACCGGACCTCCCCGGAAAGCCTCCTGGATACCTACCAGGCCGAGCGCCACCCGGTCGCTGCGCGCGTGCTGCGCAACACGATGGCCTCAAGCGCGCTTCGCCGCCCAGACGACCGCACGAAAGCACTGCGCGACACCATGTCCGAGCTCCTCGTCATGGACGAGCCGAGCAGACGATTCGCCGCGATGATGTCCGGGCTGGACATCCATTACGACCTGGGCGAGGGCCACCCACTGCTCGGACGCCGCATGCCCGATCTCGACCTGGTCACCGCCAACGGCCCGCTGCGGGTATTCACCCTGCTCCACGAGGGCCGGCCGGTGCTACTCAACCTCGGTGAGCCCGGCGGCTTCGACATCACTCCATGGGCAGATCGGGTTCAGTCGATCGACGCCAAATACGTTGGTACGTGGGAACTTCCGGCACTTGGCGCGGTCACTGCTCCCACCGCTGTGTTGATTCGGCCGGACGGATATGTGGCCTGGGTGGGAGACCTGACCCAGCCGGGGCTCGCTGACGCGCTAACCACCTGGTTCGGGCCGCACGGTAACGCGCGCTCGCACCGCGGGCGCTAGCCGCAGTGCGCCGTGCGTGTCGCCGGACAGTAGTGCCAGACGAGCTTGACCGACGCGGAGCAACGGGTGGTCCCGGCGAGTTCCGTACAGGACTGCGCGGGCCGGGTTGCCTTGGCCAAGGGCGACGAGCAGGTCGGCCTCGGCGGCGGCGGAGTCAGTCAGGTGGTTGGAGCACGTTCGGCCACGACGATGTCGGCTTGGCGGACGAGCGTAGTAAGAACGGCTTGCTGGTCCGGAGTCAGCGACAGCAGCGCGGTGAGTTCGCCGCTTGACATGGCCAGCGACGGTCGGTTCGCATCCGTGCTGAGCGCCCCGCGTGACGAACGGCGTGGTTCGGCAGGCACAGCGCGCGCCGGGCCACTCGGGGGTTTGGCCGAGACGCTGCGTTGTCCGTGCCGCTGGTCCATCAACCGCTCGATCTCGGCCAGCGTGCGCGGATCGTTGCGTCCCCATTTGGACACCATCGTGACGACGTCGCGGGGCACTCCGACGAATGCTGCCAGCTGCCCGATCAGCATGTCGACGTCGGGGAGCCCCCGGCGCTCGGCGACGGTGGTGAGCCGGTAATCGGAGCCCAGCTGCTCATGCTCGGCGACCAGGAACTGTTCGGTTCCGTGCTGCACCAGCGCATCGATCACGGCGTCGATGTCGTCTTGGCGTAGCGCCACCCACAACGCGGCCGGCAGCACGGGGCCGTCCGGTTCGGCCGGCGTCGCCGCGAACTGCATCTCGAGCGCGACGTCGCCGCCGCGTGCCTCACGCGCTTGTGCGAACCGGGCCAGCACAGCAACCGACTCACCCGCGGCGCCCAGGTGCGCCTCGTACTCGCGCAGCCGCTCGCGGACCTGCTCGTCTTTGGTCGCCTGCCTCATGACCCCAGTCTCCCTGCGTTCGGCGCAATCTCCGGTAACTGAAGCCTGGAGATACATCGAGCTGGTGGTTACGGCTTGCGGGCGAGCACGTACAGGCGCTGGGTAGTTTCGCCGCGGGAGGTGAACGGGCCACGGTGGTACCACTCGATGTCGAGCAGACCGGTCTGCCCAACGGTCGCGAGGACATCGGCGGGGTCATGTAGGACGAAGTCGAGATCGATCTCGTGGCCGAACCAGTCGCTGACGGTGCGTACGCCGGCACCGGTGTGCAGGGCGAGCACGAGCCAGCCGTCCGTGCGCAGGGGTCGCGCGAGCGAGGCGATAACGGCCGGCAGTTCGGACGCGGCGAAATGGATGAGCGAGTACCAGGCGAGCACGGCGCCCCACCCGTCGTGGGTGGTGGGACGCATCAGCCGGCGCAGGTCGCCGACCTGGTAGCTGACGCCGGGGTGGCGGCGGCGGGCCTCGTCCACCATCTCCGGCGTGAGGTCGACACCGGTTGCCTCGGCCCCCGCCGCGGCCAGGAACGCGGCGATGTGACCCGGGCCGGTGCCGACCTCGATCACCGGCGCACCGTCGGACAGCTCGACCACCCGGCGCAGCAGCCACGATTCGAACGGCAGGCCCGCCAGCTCATCACCGAGTTGCTCGGCATAGGACCCGGCGACCGCGGCGTACGCCGCGCGGACCTTGTCATCGCGCGCCCCGGGCCCGGCCTCGAGCACCGACTCACGGTCGACCGGCATCGGGCCCGCAGCTGCCTCGGCCGCCTCGACCGGCCCGAGCAGATGGATCCAACGGCTGTCCTGCTGACCCGGCTGGCGCGGGAGCTCGCGCACCATCGCGGTCTCGCCACCGGCCATCCGAGCAAGGCACGCCTCCACCTCGGTGCGGTCGGAGAAGGGGTGCAGCCGTTCGGCGCGGGACTTGAGCGCTCCGGCCGGCTGAGGCCCGCGCAGCAACAACACTGTGAGTACTGCTCGCTCGTCCGGCGCGATCCCGCGTCGCTGCGCGAACGTCTGGACGTACTTCACCACGCGGCTGCCCGCGCCCTGCCAGGTCAGCGCAACAAGTTCCTTGTCCTTGAGCGCCCGCAGCGTCCGATGCACCAGTTCCTCGTCGTAGTCGACGACGGGCTCTCGGCTACTGCTCTGGTTACATGCGGCACGCACCGAGTTGATGCTCATCGGGTACGACGCCGGGACCGTGATCTCCTTCTCCAGCAGGCTGCCGAGCACGCGTTGTTCGGCGGCATCGAGCACCGGCACGTCGACCACGACGCCCAGGCTAACGGGAGGCCACAACCCCTCGGCAGTGCCATCGGCCGCTCAGCGCTGTCGGCCCGCCGCACATCGGGCTACCGTCTGGCTTATGAACGCGCCAGAAACCGGCGCCGACGCAGGTCATGCCGCCGACGCGGTGGCGGGCCTCGACCCACCCGACCAGACGCGGTTGCGTCGGCTTGCCGATGAGCAGGCCGCGTTGCGCCGGGTGGCGACGCTGGTAGCCGGCGGCGCGCGGCCGCCGGAGGTGTTCACTGCGGTCGCGGACGAACTCGGTCGCCTCATCGGTGCCGAGGCGTCCTTCGTCTCGCGCGTTGATCACGCGCCCGAGGAGCATGAGGAATTCGAGGGCTACCTCACCGTCGTCGGGTCCTACGGCCGGTTGAGCGATCGCGTACCGGTCGGCTTCCGGCTGAGGCTGGTACCGGGGATGATTCAGGCGGCCGCGCTGCAAACCGGGCGCCCGGCCCGGCTGAACGGCGAACTGCTGGCGAACGGTCCCTACGGTGCTTGGGTCGCCACCCTGGGCATGCGGGCCGGGGTAGCCACGCCCATCGTCGTCGGCGGACGCCGGTGGGGCGTGACGGTGGCCGCGACCTCGCTGGAGGACTTCCCGGCCGGCACCGAGTCGCGGATGGCGGACTTCATGGAACTCGCCGCGACGGCGATCGCCAACGCGAAGGCCGAGCAGGAGCTGCGTGAACTCGCCGACACCCAGGCGGCACTGCGGCGCCTGGCCATGCTCGTCGCGCGGGGTGAACGGCCCGAGGCGGTGTTCGCGGCGGTGACCCGGGAGGCGCTGCAGCATTTCGGCGGTGGCACGGCCCGGATGATCCGGTTCGAGCTCGACGGAACGGCGACGCTGATTGCCAACGAAGGCACGACCGGCCCTCACGTGCAGGTCGGGAAACGCTGGGAGGGCTACCCGCCGACCGGGCTGACCGCGACCGTCTGGCGTACTGGCCAGGCCGCCCGCGTCGATGACTACCACGACGTTCCGGGCGGGGAGCGCTATCTCACCGAGGGGATCCGGTCCGCGGTTGCCCTGCCGATACACGTCGACGGCCGGCTGTGGGGAGCGATCGCCGTCGGGTCCGGGCAGGGGCCACTGCCACCCGACACCGAGCGGCGGATGACGGAGTTCACGGACCTCGTCGCCACCGCTATCGCGAACGCGCAGAACCAGGCCGAGCTCATATCCTCCCGCGCGCGGATCGTCGCGGCATCGGATGAGGCCCGCCGGCGGATCGAGCGGAACCTGCACGATGGCGCACAGCAACGCCTCCTCGCGCTGACCCTCCGACTGCGATCGGCAGCCGCGCCCCACGAGAGCGACGAGTTCGGTGCCGAGGTCAAGGACGTGGCCGCGGACCTCGTGGACGTGATCGACGAGCTGCGGGAGATATCGCGCGGCATCCATCCGGCGATCCTGTCGACTGGAGGGCTGCGGCATGCGCTGCGCGCGCTCGCGCGGCGCTCCGCCGTTCCGGTGGAGATCAAGGTGCGGATCGACGGCCGGCTTCCCGAGCCGGTCGAGGTGGCCGCCTACTACGTCGTCTCGGAGATGCTCACGAATGCGGCCAAGCACGCCCGCGCATCGGTCGTCGAGGTGGACGCGGAAGCCTCCGGCGGCACGCTGCGGGTGTGCGTGCGTGACGACGGTGTCGGCGGCGCCGACCCCCTAGCAGGCTCAGGGCTGGTCGGGCTCAAAGACCGTATCGACGCGCTGGGCGGCACTTTCGCCATGCATAGCCCGGCGGGCGTCGGCACGACGGTGACCTGCGAGCTTCCGGTCTCGGCCGGGACGGGCCACGAGATCCAGTCGCGAAACGGTTGGGAATGACGCTCTGGACATCGACGCGTGGGGTCGCTGGTGGGTCCGCCGGCCGTATCGCCACACGAGCGCCAAGAGGACGGCGACTGCACCCCAGACCCAGCCGGCTCCGGGAAACGGGTGAAGTACCCCAAGTGCGGGCACGCCGGCGGGTGCCCCAACGAGCCACGTCACAGCTAAGGCGATGAGTTGGGACCGCGGCTGCCAGTGCAGGATCAGCGGGATCAGCAGGAGCAGCGTGAAGTAGTGGCTCCATACGATCGGGCTGGCCGCGATGGAAGCGAGAACGCAGGCGGAGAACAGGAATGCCTCGTTGCGCGTCCGGTGAAATCGTGTCCAGCCCGCCGCGACGACAGCCGCTGCGGCAACTAGTGCGACGACCACGGCCAGCGCGTTGCTGGCGCCAAGGCTGCGGACCAGTGCGGTAACGGAGGAACTTTGCGGCCCCTCGTGTGCGGATAGCACCGACAACATCCGAGCGAACGATCCGAGGCTCTGATCTGCCAGGACGCAGCTGAGCACCACGGCCGCGCCGCACAACAACGCCGTGGCCGCGGATGCCCGCACGCGGCGAGTCAGCAGCAGCCAGGCCAGCATCGGCAGCAGAAATAGCTTCGCGACAACGACAGCAGTCAACGCGGAAACGAGCAGAACTGCCCTGTCCCGGTACCGCCAAGCGATCCCAAGGCCGAACAACAGCCAAACGTTCAGCGTTCCGAGTTGCAAAGCCCGCACCACGGGCTCCGCCGTCAGCGCCAGGATGTACGGCATCGGCCCGACACCCGGACCGCAGATCATCCACACCGTAACCACCAGCGCCGCGACACTACCGAGGAAGTACACCAACCCTGCTGTCGCCATCGACAGCGCGCCAAACGGGATGAAGAACCACGCCACGAGATAGGGATAGACAAACGCATGCCCGGACCACAGGCTCGCCGATGACGTATCGACGTACGGCGACACGCCGTGAGCCACCGCGCGGCCGGCCCGAAGGAACACGAAGAGATCGACCGGGCCGACCCGCCGGACGAAGACCGCCCACACCACAAGGACGCAACCGCACACGGCGGTTGCCTGCGCCGCGACGCGGCCATCGAAAACTCGCCGGCCTTCTCGTATGGCGAAGCTCATACGGTCCCCCTAATCACCGCAACCGCCTGCCTGCTCTGGCCACCGCCGTCGCCGGGCTCGTACCCGCCATTCCCCACTACTAGCCGGCCGTGCCAACCGAGATCGAGGTGGTGACTGGGCGCGTACCCACCGTGCCGATGACTGGCGGCAGTGCCGCGACCGTGCCTATCCCCGGCGCGCCGTGCCGTTACCTCCACGATCGCGCATAGGCATCGCCGGGTCTTCCCCGCAGGTGCCCAACCCCGCTACCAGCTAGCTGGAACCTGTCAATGTGCTGCCGACGGATCAACGTCCAGCACGTCGGCACCAACCACGCTAGATCCGACATGACCGCGACCGCGAAGCTGCTCGTCCAACTACACGGGCGGTGCGCCGCGACGGGTCCTGCGACGCATCGAAACTATGCGCAGACTGCCCGTGGCCGTCGGGATCCCAGCCCGGTTTGAGCCATCCTCGCCCGGTCTGGGCGATAGGGCATCGCGGGAGCCGTCCTTCTCGTGCCGGCCACCCCCTCGTTGCGTGCTGGCACCCTCGACACGCGCGCTGCTCGGGCGGGAACCTATCGGGCATCAGAGCACTCAGTTGGACGCCTTGACCAGCGTCGGGACGTCGCGGGACCGAGAAGGGACCAAGCCATGACCATGTCCGTGACGAAGGGATGTCGCGTGTTCACCGCTGCACTTGTGGCGCTTGCGGTGGTCTCGACCGCCGTGGCCGCCGACGCGCAAGCGCAGGACGCACCCCTCATCCGAGTCGTCGACACGTTTAGCGACCCGTTCAGTGGAGCTTTCGACTGTCACGGCTTCTCAGCCGTGTACGCAGGCCATGACCACGGAACAATCTCGACCTGGTACACCGCGAGCGGTGACCCAGTTCGCCAGCAGGGCAAGATCTCCGCGACCGAGACGGACACGAATACCAGCAGCGGCGCGAGCGTCATCGTCAAGACCCAGCTCAATGTTCACGTCGACTACGCGAGCGACATTCAGACCATCACCGGAATCCGAAACCTGTCCACCGTGCCCGGCCGAGGTGTCGTCATCCAGAGCGTCGGTCGGCTCGAGGTGACAGCCTCCGCAGGCCAGTTCATCTCGGTGCACGGACCCGCTGACGACGTCAACCTTGGCGGCGGCTTCTGCGAGGCCCTCGCCGGCTGAGCCTCAGGGAACCGGCTGGGAGCAGATGAGATGGCGGACCTTTTCCGGTACGAGGTGGACAAGCGGCTCGCACCGTTCTGGCTCCCGTTCGCCCTTCACCCGTCGACCGATGGCGTCACGGTCACCGACGACGGGAAGTTCGTGGCGAAGTTCGGCTTCCTGAAGCTCGAGACGCCCGTGAGCAACATCGACGGTGCGCACGTCACCCGGGACTACCAGTGGTGGAAGGCCGCCGGGGCCCGGCGATCGCTGGTCGACGATGGGCTGACGTTCGGCACGAACGCCCACGCCGGCGTATGCGTCCACTTCCGCGAACCGGTCCCGTCGCCGCTGAGGCGGAAGGGCCATCCCGCCCTGACCGTGACCGTCGCCGACCCCGACGCTCTGGTCGCGCGCCTCGACCGTCGCTCCTGACTTCAGCAGCGGCAGACCCGTGTTCACTGAGCTGTCGCGACCCAGCAGCCTGCTATCCCCTAGCCGCACAATAGGTTCGTGATCGACGTCGAGAAAGAACGCTTCGAGGCTATGGTCGGGGAAGCGCTCGACGGATTGCCGCCGGAGCTCGGACGACTGATGCGCAACGTGGCCGTCACGGTGAACCACGACGCCGGCCCGCCGGGCCTGTTGGGCCTCTACCGTGGCGTCCCACTGACGCGGCGCACGTCGCACTACGCCGGCGTCCTGCCCGACCAGATCACAATCTTCCGCAGGGCAATCTGCGCCATATGCCACACAGATTCTGAAGTGGTGGAGCAGGTGCGCCGAACCGTCGTCCACGAAGTCGGCCACCACTTCGGCATCGGCGACGCGCACCTCCGCGAGCTCGGATGGTGAGGTCAGAACACGCGTGGATCTGACGCAGCTCACGCACCCGAACTGTCGAGACCTGGCCGTCCGGAGGCGACAGAGTCAGCAGGATCGCAGGCTGGACGAAGCGGCGGTCAGCGCGGTCGTCCGGCTCTTGTCCAGGCTGACAGGATGAAGATTATGGACACGACGCAGCTCGAGAAGGTCCGCGCCGGCCAGGGCTTCTTTGCCGCCCTCGATCAGAGCGGAGGCAGCACGCCGAAGGCGCTCTCCGAGTACGGCATTGCCGAGAACCGGTATACCTCCGAGAAGGAGATGTTCGACCTTGTCCACGCGATGCGAACCCGCGTCGTCACCAGTTCCGCCTTCGACGGCTCGCGCATCCTGGCGGCAATCCTGTTCGAACAGACGATGGAGCGGGACATTCATGGCGTCCCGGCGGCGCAGTACCTCTGGGACGACAAGCAGGTCGTCCCGTTCCTCAAGGTGGAAAAGGGTCTGGCCGACGAGGAGAACAGCGTCCGGCTCATGAAGCCGATCGACACCCTCGACGAGTTGCTCGAGCGGGGAAAGCGTCACCGGATGTTCGGCACCAAGATGCGGTCGGTGATCAATGACGCCGACCAGGACGGCGTGACCGCAATCGTCGCTCAACAGTTCGAGTATGGCGCGCGAATCTCGGCTGCCGGACTCGTACCCATCATCGAACCCGAGGTCAGCATCAACAGCCCCCGCAAGGATGAAGCAGAGACAATGTTGCGGGACGCCCTGCAGACGCACATCTCCTCCCTACCCCACGACGCGAGCGTCATGTTGAAGCTGACGATTCCGACGCAGCCGGGCCTCTACGCCGGTCTCGCCGCCGACCCGCGCGTGCTTCAGGTGCTTGCTCTGTCAGGCGGCTACCGCCGCGAGGAAGCATGCGAGCTGCTTGCCAAGGATCCGAGCATGATCGCGAGCTTCTCCCGCGCGTTGCTCGAGGGACTGTCCGACGAGCAGACTGACGATCAGTTCAATGCGCAGTTGGAAACGTCGATCGCGCAGATCTTCCAAGCCTCGGTGAAAAACTCGTCCGGCAGCCGAGCCGCGAGCCGTCACCTCTAACGGGCCCACCAAGTGAGCGAGCCAAGCAAGCGGCTTCGACCGCCCAAATGTCGAGACGGGACATGATCGGTATCTGTAGCCGCCCGGTCGAATGGGTTGAATTCCGGGCCGGTCAGGTTCGTTGCGCCGTGGTGCTCCAGAGGACGGTGGCAAGTAAGCCGACCGTGCATATGTGGATGGCGGTGCACCACAGGCAGATGGCGTTGACGCGGAACAGTTCGATCCACACGAGGTAGACGGCGCTCAAGACACCTACGGCCGCCGCGCCGACCCGGATGCGATCAAGCGGTCTTCGGCGCCAGGCGATCGGCGTGCAGAGCATTGACATCACGGTGAAGTAGACGAGGCCGACGAGCGCGACCGGGATGGGTCCGACGTGCGACCACTGGCTGGTGGTGACCTTCTGGCAGTTGATCGTCGCCGATTCCGGGCAGGCCAGCAGAGTTGAGGTCGTGTAGTGCTCGATAGTGAGGTAGATCGAGATCAGTAGTCCGGATGTCGCGAGGCCGAGCGAAGCGAGCCCGACGTGTTCGGCGCGGCGGTATGCCGTGTGGTCCACTAGGGCAGCCTTGCGGCGGCCTTGAGAACGCCCGGTGCGGTGCACACAGCGCTGGGCTGGTGACCGGTTGTCGCGCACACCGCGGCGGTGATGACGTTGGCGGTGCCGTCGACCGCTTGGGCGATCGCCGAGGTGGGGTCGGCGAGGGCAGCAGCGATCTGAGCTTGGGTCTTGCCTTGCAGAATGGCCGGGCTGTACGAGGCTCCCGTGATCACGTACTTCCCGCCGATGTCGATGAACGGGATGGAGCCGGCCGTGTCGTACTGGTTCACCAGTGCCTGGTCGGCCGCCGAGAGCGTGTCGAGCGGGGCATAGCCGCCATTGACGACCTGATTGCTCTGAGTCTCCGCGCCCGTGAACGCGAGGTTGTTGCTGGTATAGCTCGCGCCGTGGAATGTGAGCGTCGCCGTGCTCGGATACACGTCGCTCGGCGATGACGCGGTCTGACCGAGGTTGGCGAACGTGCCGAATCTCGACAGCGCAACCACGACCGCCCAGCGTTCGGCGGCGCAGTAAGGGCAGTACTCCGCGCCCACGTACAGCACGCGAGGTTTGCCGTTGGCGGTGAGCGGTGCGCCGGTGATCGCTGCAGGCAACGCGCTGACCGAGCCCGCGCCGACTGCGTTCAGCGCAGCCGCCGGCACTGACGTCACCTCGCCGACGACAGCCACGTTGGCAGCGGCGGCTGACTGACCAGGCTTTGGACTGGCCGCGCCGGCGCCGACTCTGACCCCGATGAGGACCGCAACTACCAGCACGATCGCCACGATGGGGCCGACGGTGACCAGCAGGCGCTTACGCCGAGCCGCCCGCCGACCGCTGGCTGTGGCGAGCGCGCGCTGCGCTTTCAGACGCTTCTGCGTAGCGCTGTTCGACGGACGTGACGCCCGCGGGTTCGGAGGTGACGAGGTAGGACCCATACTCGCGTTGAACGGATCCGCGATACCGCGAAGTTCCAGAATGTGCAGACTCTTAGGACCCAGCTATCCGATGCTTAGCTGGTCCACCGGCACCGGCGTCGCGCCGCGGTGCAACCGCTGCGTCCAGCCGGATCACGGCGCCGGTCACGGCGAGTCGAGCCAGGCCCGGATGGCAGCGCCGTGCTGGTCGAGCGTCGGCGGCGCGGCATGCTGGCGCGGCTCGGTGCCGTCGAAGCGCAGCGGCGACCCGGGAAGTGTGATGCGCCCGAGCGCGGCGTGCTCGACGTCGATCATCATCCCCTGCGAGCGGGTCTGCTCCCACCCGTAGACCTCGGCGAGGTCACGCACCTTGCCGGCCGGCTCACCGAGC
>JAODNL010000223.1 GCA_025465405.1 Pseudonocardiales bacterium
TAGTTCTCCGCCACATCGCGATGCGCGAGGTCATTCGAGATGTAAAGCGCGAGCGCCCGGATGGTGCCGGCGCATTCGCGCGCGACCAGCCGGTCGTGGTCATTCAGGCTGGAGACGAAGTCGTCCAGCGCCGCAGGGGTCAGTTCGGTTTCCCCCATGACCGCGCGCCGCGCCGACCGTGACGCACCTATCACCGACGAGAGCCGCCGCAGGAACAACCGCAACTGGGTATCGCTGCCCGGTACGGCCCTGAAGAAGCCATCGGTCATCGAGGCCAGGACGCTCTCCCAGAATCCCTTGGCGTCGAGCAGGCTCACCAGGAAGAAGTAGCCGCCCTGGTCCTGGATCTGCTGGCGAACCCAGCCGAGCAGGTGGGTCTTGCCCGAGCCCCGTCGGCCTTTCAACACCAGGCCGAGCGGGCTGGCGTCCTTGCTGGCCTTGGCGTCCGCCAGGCTCGCCAGGACATCGTTGACGACCCCTTTGTGCATCCCTTCGACGTGGAACGGCGACGGGCTCCAGACATCGTCGGGCACCGGCGCCCAGTCGATCCGGAGCGCCTCTAGCGCTTTGCGTTCGTCTTCATTCATCGCGTTCCGATGGCGATCAGGTGGGTGTCCTGCCCGCCGACCCGTACCGCGTTACGGCGGTCCTCCGGAGTGAGCGTCTTCTGATTGGACTCGGGCATCATGTCCACGTCCTCCGCGTAACTCAGCGCGCGGAAGGCCTGGTCGAGTGCATCGCTCGGTATGTCGGCAAGTTTCCGGCGAACGTCGGTGTGTTTGAGCCACGCACGGGGACGTGGTGCCAGCGAGTCGTAGGCCGTGCGAATCCGCGCCTCGAGATCGTCAACCGGTGCCTCGGCCACGTGGGCGAACATCTCCCCGAACCGCCGGTACGCGCCGTGCTCCAGCACCCGCTCCCGGAGGTTGTCGTGCAACGCGCTCAATGCCGCACCCAGCGCTCGGGCCCGAGGACTGTCGAAGTTCAGCCCTTGGTGCACGCGATCCCCGCCCTTGTCATCCAGGACGTGAACGTAGGGCTGGCCAACTTTCCAACTTTTGACGTAGCCCAAGTTGTTGAGCTTCTCCCGGCTCTTGCCGGTCAGTGTTATCCGGTAGCGCTCTTGCAATTCCGGGTTGGAGATCTCTCGTGCCTCCGCCATCAACACCATGAGCAGTGCGCTCTCCGCCGGGGTGAGGTTGTCAGCCACCCTGCTGTCCTTTCGTCATGTCTTGCCTTCGTGTCCGAATGAGGTGTTCGATCTGCGCCGCCACCGCGTGCACGTCGTGCTTCACTCGCGCGTTGGTGAATCTGAGAACGGCGTAGCCATCCAGTTGCAACTGCACGTCGCGGACCCGATCGGTGTCGTACTGCTCGGGCCGGCAGTGCTCCAGCCCGTCCAGCTCCACCACGACGCGCTCGGCGGCCCACAGCAGGTCGGGCCGGATCGGGCTCCGTACCAATGTCGGCTGGTAGGTCCCGTTCCAGATCCGGCCGTACGCCCACTCCTGTCGCGCCAATACCGCCTCGAGCGCGGCCTCGACGGTGCTCCGCGGATGCGGCCGGCCGACCACCGCCACGGCCTCGCCCGATGACGTCACCGCCGTCTCCTGCGAGACGGGTACGAGGTGCAGGGTGCCGATGCGCTCCGGACCGGGCGATTCGGTGCCGGTGAGCCACACGCCCAGCCGGCCGCGATCGGCGAGCCACTCCGCGCCCGCCACCGCGACATCGCGGAGCGGCGTCTCCCCGGGCTCCGTCTCGATCGGCATGGTCAGTACCAGCCGGTCGCGCCGGAATCCTGTCGCGATGACGCGGGCCAGCCCCGAGACTCGTACCTCGGGCCGCAGCCGCGCTCGCGAAAGCCGGCCGGTCAGCGCCCGCTCCGCCAGATCGGCGAGGAACGCGCTGGAACAACCCACGACGCGCGCCCGTTCGATGGCCACGGCCCGGATCGCCGCCAGGGCGGCACCCTGCGGACCGTCCAGCTCATCCGCTTCGGGCAGCCATCCGGGGAGGAGCCGCCGGGCGACCGTGTCAAGGGCATCGAGCACCTCGGCCACGAAGGCGGCCACCGAGCCGGCCGCCGACGGGGTCACCACGACCGCCGCCGGAAGATCGCCGAATCGGGCGACCGCCGTGGCGATGTCCTCGGCCGAGACACCCGAGAGGTGGACCACTCGATCGGCCGGTACCCTCGCCAGCCGGTCGTGCCAGGCGGCCTCGCCATCGCGCAGCGTCGTGATCGCGTCTCCCATCACGCCTCCGGTGGCGTGTACGGGGTGCCGTCCGCGGCGAGACCGTGCGCGCGCAGCCGGTCGACGAGCACGCGATCGACGGCCTCGTCGGCGTTGAGCAACGCCACGAGCCGCTCGGCGGCCTGGAAGGTGCCCGCGTCGACCTCGCGCCTGAGCTCGGCCTCGTTCCGCAGGTCGAACAGCAGCGCGGTCAGTTCCCGGGCCGCCACTTCGTCTCCGGCGCTGATCTGGCGTCGCAGATGGGCCAGCTGTGCCTGGACGGCGGCGCCGTCCTCGGTCGTCTCCGAGGCGAGGAGCTTGGCCAGCTGGCGGGAGGCCGCCTGGTCACCGGCATCGGCACGCTGCTGAAGCGCGTCCGTCCGGCCGTGCGCCGCCAGGAGTTCGGCCAGGGAGTCGACGGCCGGTTGCCTGCCCTGATCGGCCCGCTCACGCAGTTCATCGACCGCTCCACGGTCCGCCAGCAGCGCCGCGAGGTCCTCCTCGGCAAGGAGGCTGCCGGCGTCGGCCTTGATCCGCAACGCGTCGGCCTCGCCACCGTCGGCGAACATCTCGGCGAGGCGCCGGCCGGCCTCCGAATCGCCACTCGCCGAGGCAGCGCGCATCTCGTCGATCCGATGAGCGAGTGCGGCGATGCGGCCGAGCCGGTCGGCGGCGGACCGATCGCGGGGAACCTCCGCCAGATGCCGCTGCAGCAGGTCGATGGCCTCTTGCTCGCGTCCGCTGCGGAAGAGCACCCCCGAGAGCTCGACCGCTCCTTCGCCGTGCAGCTCGAAGAGTCGCCGCAACGCCTG
>JAODNL010000240.1 GCA_025465405.1 Pseudonocardiales bacterium
CTGACGCCAGCGGGCCGCAGCATCTCCCGACTCGTGATCGGGGATCACGGGGGTCCCCGCGACCGCGCGGCAGGCGAGTGCGATCGCGAATCCGGGGGACGCGGCCAGCGGGCCGGCCGACTCGGTCTGCGGCGTGGGGCTGTGACCGTCCTGCTCGTCGAACTGCCGAGCGGCCAGGGCGAGGATCTGGTCGAGGGCCTCCGGAGCCTGGCTACCCGTCACCGACACCTCGACCTCGTGCCCGTGCCGCGCGCCGAGAGTGGCTACCCGGCTGAGGCTCGAGGCCGGAACCGGGCCGGCGCCTGTCGTCAGGTTGGTGAGCTGCACGCGTGCGTCGTGCGTGCGCACCTGCGCGACGAGCCGCGCCGCGGGGCGCGCGTGCAGGCCGTGTGCGTTGCCGACCACGAAGCTGCCGTGAATCGCGTCGCCGTCCGGGGCGCCGCCGCTCGCGCCGGGTGCCGCGTCGGACAGGTGCGCCTGCTTGCCGGCCAGCGCGCCGGCGGCCTCGGCGACGACCTCAGCCGAAGTGCCGCCCCCGGCGGCGGTGACGACCGCGGCGACGAGCCCCTCGACGAGCGGGGCCGGGCTCAGCACGACGCGCTTCCGCACCGCGTCGTCGAGCAGGTCGAGCGCCAGCTCCGCGCTGAGCACGGCGCTGCCGAGGTCGAGCAGCACGACCACGCCGTCCGGCGCGTCGACCTTCTCGATCGCGTCCTTCACCTGGACCGCATCGGTGCCGAGCGTGCTGTCGTCCAGCCCGGCCGCGATCGCGATCTTCGGGCCGTGGCCGTGCAGCATCTGCCCGGCGAGCTCCACGGCGGCGCGCGCCAGTGCCCGGCTGTGCGAGACGACGACGATGCCGACCATGGCTCAGGCCAGAGTGGTCGCGGCGGCGCGCACGAGCAGCGCGGCGGACGTGGCGCCGGGGTCCTGGTGTCCGATGCTGCGCTCGCCGAGGTAACTCGCCCGCCCCTTGCGGGCCAGCATCTCGACGGTGGCGTCGCGGCCCTTGTCCGCCGCCTCGGCCGCCGCGCGCAGGGCTTCGACCAGTGAGCCGCCTGCGCCTGCCTCGAGCGCCTCGACGGCCGGCGCCAGCGCATCGAACATGGTCTTGTCCTCCCGCTCCGCCTTGCCGCGAGAGACGATCCCGTCCAGGCCGGCGCGCATCGCGGCCGCGAACTGGGCTGCCGACAGCTCCGTGGCGTCGCCGGCCGAGGAGCCGAAGCGGAGCAGGAACGTGCCGTACAGGGGGCCGCTCGCGCCCCCGACGGTGCTCACGAGCGTCATCCCGGCCTGCTTGCACAGCGCACCGACGGTGTCGCCGCCGAGCCCCAAGACGACAGCGGACATCCCCCGCTCCATGTTGGTGCCGTGGTCGGCGTCGCCGATGGCCGCATCGAGCGTCGTGAGTTCGTCGCGATGCTCGGTGACGAGTCGCGCGAATTCCAGCAGCCATCCGGTCAGCTGCTCGATGCTGATGCGGCCATCGGTCATCGTCAGATCCCCCAACGCAGCGCCGGCGTGCGCACCGGAGCGTCCCAAAGCTGCAGCAGCTCATCGCTCGCGCGGAGGAGGGTGACCGAGCAGCCGGCCATGTCGAGGGACGTGATGTACGGGCCGACCAGGCTGCGGGCGGTCTCGATGCCGTGCGCCGACAGTATCTTCGCCACCTCGTTGTACATCAGGTACAGCTCGATGAGCGGAGTGCCACCGAGGCCGTTGACGAACGTGATCACCCGATCGCCGCGGCTGAACGGCAGGTCGGCGAGGATCGGCTCGAGGAGCAGGTCGGCGATTTCCCGCGCGGGCGCGAGCGGTACGCGCCGGCGGCCCGGCTCACCGTGGATGCCGACGCCCACCTCCATCTCGCTGTCGCCGAGCTCGAAGGTCGGCTTGCCGTTCGCCGGAACGGTGCACGACGTCAGCGCGATCCCCATGCTGCGTGCGTTGGCGTTCACCTCGCGGGCGACGTCGGCCACCTCCTTCAGCGTGCGCTCCTGCTCCGCAGCCGCACCGGCGATCTTCTCCAGCAGCACCGTCGCGCCGACGCCTCGACGCCCGGCCGTCCACGTGCTGTCCTGCACGGCGACGTCGTCGTCCGTCACGACGGACAGGACCTCCACGCCGGTCTCGGCCGCGAGCTCGGCGGCCATCTCGAAGTTCATGACGTCGCCGGTGTAGTTCTTCACGATGTGCAGCACGCCGGCGCCGCCGTCGACCGCCTTGGTCGCTTCGAGCATCTGCTCCGGTACGGGCGAGGTGAACACCTCCCCGCAGCAGGCGGCGTCGAGCATTCCCGGTCCGACGAACCCGCCGTGCAGCGGCTCGTGGCCCGACCCGCCGCCGGAGATGAGCCCCACCTTGCCGCGACGCGGGGCGTCACCGCGGTAGACGATCTTGTGCTGGTGGTCGACCCGCAGGTCAGGGTGCGCAGCCTCGATGCCGAGCAGTGCCTCGGCGACGACGTCGGCCGGGTCGTTGATGAGCTTGTTCATTTCAGCCCTCCGCGGGGACGAGATCGGCAACGGTGTTCGGCACCTGCGCGTCGGCGGCGGTGCGTGAGACGGCGACGAACGCGGCAGCCGCGGCAGCGCCGGCCAGCAGCTCGGCCAACACATACACCGGCAGCTGCGTCCAATGCACGTTGCCGCCCCAGAACTGCAGGATCAGCATGGGTCCGATTGTGCGCGCCGGGTTGATGGAGGCGGACGTGGTCGGCGCCACCACGATGATGATCGCGAAGACCGCGAAGCCGATGGCGACGCCGGCGAAGCCGGGGGTGGCGTTGCGGTGGATCACGCCGAAGACGATGAACACCAGCATGAACGTGCCGATGAACTCGGCACCGAACGCCTGCGGCCAGTCCACCGTCCCGCCGTAGTGCGCTACGCCGAGCCCGAGGTCGGACGCCTTCTTGCCCAGCACGACGATGATGGCCAGTGCGCCGATCACCGCACCCGTGACCTGAGCCGCGATGTAGGCCGGAACCTGGCGCCAGGGGAACTTGCCGGCCGTGGCCAGCCCGACAGTGACGGCCGGGTTGATGTGGCAGCCGGACACGTGCCCCAGCGCGTAGACGGCCGCGATGACCACCAGGGCGAAGGCGAAGGAGATCATGCCCAGATCAGCCATGGTGAACGGCGCGTTGCCGTTGATGATCAGTGTCGCGGGCACCGAGCCGACCCCGATGAACACCAGGAAGGCGGTACCGATCACTTCGGCCACGAGCTTCTGCCTGATCGACGGTTCGTCCATCGCGTCCTCGCTCTTGTCTCGGGGTACCGGCGGTCACCCGGTCGAGTGGGCCGTGTACCGTAATCTCGATGGCCATTCGACATTGTCGAATGTGTTGCGGAAATTACGCCCATGCTTCAATTTGGTCAAGAGTCGTTCCGAGATCCGGGCAGGGAGGGTTCGAGTCGGGTGATCCAGTCGGTCGACCGCGCCGCCCGGGTGCTGTTCGCGCTCCAGGGCGAGCGGCGCCTCGGCATCGCCGACCTCGCCGCGCGGCTGGAGCTGGCCCCCTCAACCGTGCACGGGATCGTCAAGACCCTCGCGGCGCACAACCTGGTCGTCCAGGACGCCGGCTCCGGGCGGTACCAGCTCGGCCCGGCAGTGCTCCGGCTCGGCAACGTCTATCTCGACAGCCTGGAGCTGCGCTCACGCGCGATGGCGTGGTCGGAGGAGCTGGCTCGACGGACCGGCATGGCCGTGCGCACCGGCGTTCTCGCCGGCGACGACGTGGTGATCATCCACCACGAACCCCGCCCGGACGGCAGCCGGCAGATGCCGGAGATCGGCATCGTCATCCCCGCCCACGCAAGCGCGCTCGGGAAAGCGCAGCTCGCGTTCCTGCCGGCCGACGCCGCACGGGTGCTCGGCGCGGCCCACCGCAGCATGACCGGCGACACCATCACCGATGCCGACGAGCTACGCGAGCAGCTGGCGGTCGTCGCCCGCACCGCGCTCGCGGAGGAGCGCGACGAGGCTGTGCTCGGCGAGTCCAGCGTGGCGGCGCCGATCTTCGCGGCGAACGGGGCGGCGATCGGCGCGATCGGCGTCGTCCTACCGACGACGGACTGGCCGGTCGACGAGAGCGTCCGGGTCGCGCTGCGGGAGTCCGCACGGAATGTCTCTCGCGAGCTCGGCGCCGCGCGCTGGCCTGCCTAACCGCTGCGTGGTCAGAAACCCTCGATGGCGTCGGCGATCCGCTCCGCCAGCTCTACATCGAAATCGCGTGTGGTCAGCCGGATCGCGCTGGATTTGGCCAGGTGTGGCTACCGGGTGGCTACCACGCTGGCTACCAGGGTGTCGTGCATCGGAATGGCCTCCGTAGTCGCTGGGCTCGCAAGCCAGCAATACGGGGGTTCCGTTGGCGGTGGCGGTGGGATTCGAACCCACGGAGGTGTTAGCCTCACACGCTTTCGAGGCGTGCTCCTTTGGCCGCTCGGACACGCCACCGTCGGACAGGTTACAGGAGCGGTAACTACCGCTTTGCGGTGAAGAAGCCCGCCAGCAAGGCCGCACACTCGGCCGCGCAGACTCCCGCCGCCACCTCGGGACGGTGGTTGAGGCGGCGATCGCGCACGACATCCCACAGCGAGCCCACCGCACCCGCCTTCGCATCCCACGCGCCGAACACGAGCCGGTCGACGCGGGCCAGCACGATCGCCCCGGCGCACATCGTGCACGGTTCGATCGTCACAGCCAGGGTGCATCCGGCGAGTTGCCACGTGCCGAGCGCCGCGCCGGCGCGGCGCAGTGCGACGACCTCGGCGTGCGCCGTCGGGTCGTGACCGCGCTCGCGTTCGTTGTGCGCGGCGGCGATGAGCGCACCGTCGCGATCGAGTACCACCGCACCGATCGGGACCTCGTCCTCGGCAAGCGCTTCCCGCGCGACGGCAAGCGCCGCCCGCATCGCCGTCTCGTCCCCGACGCTCACCCGGACGTGCTGGTCATGCCCGCAGGACTTCGAGCGGATCGGCGCAGCCCGCCTTCTCGCACACGGCGACAATGACGTCCATCGGCAGCGTGCCCTCGTGCGCGCACATTCCGAGCAGGTCCGCTGCCGACGTGCCGAGGTCCTCGGCGATGTCGGGATCACCGAACGGCGCGCTGTCGTGAGCGGGCGGTGCGTCCTCGTCGTCGCTGAGCTCGTCCTCGCCGATCTCGGCGAGCTCCTCGGCGATCACGGCCGCCAGCGGGTATGCGTCCGCGGCGTGCCCGTCGGAGAGGAAGGCGCGCGGCTCGTCGTCGTCATCGTCGATGCGGATCAGTGCGGCGTACTCGTCGTCCTGTTCGACGACCAGCAGTCGCACGTCACCCGGCACGTCGCGAGCGATGTCGCCGAGGTCCGCGAGGCTCTCACAGTCGTCGAGGGTCACCTCGACGGCGTGCCAGCGGTCGCGGGCGCGCGTCAGCACGGCAGCGAAGTAGGTCACGTCAACTCCCTGGTGCGCGCGGTCATCGCACCGCTCTAGCGGACTCGGTGGCCTGCGCGTACTCATCCCCGATCCCGATGCGGTCGACGATGACTTCGAGCATCTCGTCGGGGTAGGCGTCCATATCGTCGAGGATCTGCTCCATCTCGTCTTCGGAGAGATCGAGGTCGGCAAACAGGTCGAGGTCGCCGACGGGCCACACCTCGTCCAGCTCGTCGTCGTCCGGTGGGTCTTCGCCGAGCCTGGTGAGTACCTGCTCGGCGAGTGCATATTCCACCGAAGCCGTCATGTCCGACAGCAGTAGCGAAATGCGTGGGCCGTCCTGGCGTGCGATCAGGAAGAACTCGTCGTCAACGGTGGCGACGACGAACGGGCCACCCTCCGGGGGTTGCGATCGCAGTGCCTGCAGCAGCACGCCGAGATCGCCGAGGACGGCCGGCGGCAACGGCTCGACCCGCCAAGGCCCACCCTCGCGATATGCCGCGACCGCGAAACCACGCTGTTCCATCTGCCCACCGCCCCTCATACCGAGTCGTGCCACGTGAAGAGGTATCGATCCTGACACGTCCCACCGGTGGCGGGAAGTCGTTCCCAGCGTCCCTATACCGTCGGGCAGTGACCGCACAGCATCGCAGTACGCCGTGACCGCCAAGTTCGACCGCGTCGCCGTTCTCGGCCTCGGCCTGATCGGCGGGTCCTTGATGCACGCTGTACGGCACAGCGGGCTCGACGTCGTCGGCTACGACATCGACGGCCAGACGGCCGCGGCCGCGAGCGCTTCCGGGTTCCCGGTGACCGCAACCGACGCGAGCGCCGTCCACGGCGCGGACCTGATCGTGCTCGCCATGCCGCTGCCGCAGGTGCCGGATGCGCTGCACTCCTTGGCGCCTCACCTGGCGCCCGGCGCGCTACTCACCGACGTCGGAACTCTGAAGGAGCCGGTGCTCGCGGCGGTCCGCGAGCTGGTGCCACACGCGACGTTCATCGGTGGCCATCCCCTTGCCGGGACTGAGGAAAGTGGCTGGGGAGCGACCGATCCGCTGCTGTTCCGCGACGCGCCGTGGACGCTGACGATCGAGCCGGACACCGATCTGGACGCATGGCTGCGAATCGCGGAGCTGGTCTGCGACCTCGGTGCCAAGCCGGTCCCGACCACCGCGGCCGAGCAGGACGCCGCGGTCGCGCGGGTGATCGGGCTGCCGCACGTCCTCGCCGAGGCCCTCGCCCTGACCGGACTGGCCGGCGGACCGCTCGGCCTGTCGCTGGCCGCCGGGTCCTACATGTCGGGATCGCGCGTGGCCCGGACCCGCCCGGACCTGGTCGCTACGTGGTGCGACGGCAATCAGGCACTGGTCGGCGCGTTGGACGACGTCATCGCCCACCTGACATCCGCGCGCGACGAGCTGGCCGCCGACCGCTCCGTGCTCGAGTTGGCCCTGGCCGGTCACCGGGCCCGCATCAACTGGGAGCACCGTGCCTTCGAGCCGGTCGAGCTTCCCGCCGACAGCGGGCAGTTGCGCGCGCACGGCCGGCGCGGCGGCTGGATCACCGCCGTGCTGCGCGACGACGACGGCGTTCGCCTGCTCGGCATGTGCCCGCCGGCCTGAGGCGGACGAAGGATCTACAGCGAGCAGCTCTTCTGCCCGGCGTTCAGGCCGGCCGTCGGTGCGGCGACCGGTGCCGGCGTCGCCTTCGCGCCCGTCGTAGCGCCGCCCGTCGTAGCGCCGCCCGTCGTCGTGCCGCCCGTCGTCGTGTTCGGCATGACCTTGGCCTGCCGGCCGGAGCCGGTCACCCACACCGGCTTGGTGTCGTTGATGACGGAGTCGTACAGCGCGCGTCCCTGCACGCCGTCGAGCAGGACACGTCCGGTCATCGTCGTTCCGGGTGGCGAGTAGTTCGCGTTCGCGATCGGCGACGTGTAGAAGGCCACCCGCTTCGGGTCCAGGCCCTGCAACGACGATGCGAGCGTGCGCAGGTCACCGAACGTCGTGCTCCTGTCGACGGTGATGGCCTTGGTGGCCGCGTTCAGGAACGACGTGAGCCGCGTCGGGCTCGTCAACATCGAGCCGCTCATTGCCTGCCTGAGCACCGCGCCGAGGAACATCTGCTGGCGCTTGATGCGGCCCAGGTCAGAACCGTCACCAAGCGTTTCCCGGGCTCGGACGTAGGCGAGCGCCTGGGCCCCGTCGAGCCGGTTGTTGCCGACATGCAGCCGTAGCCCGCTGCCCGGATCGAAGACGTCCTGGGGGCTGCAGATCGTCACCGAACCCATCGCGCTGACCATCGCCTGGAAGCCGGAGAAGTCGATCTCCACGAAGTGGTTGACCGCGATCCCGGTCAGCTTCTGGACGGTCGCGATCGTGCAGGATGCACCGCCGACCGTGAATGCGGAGTTGAACATGTCCGTGTGCTCGGCCACCACACCGCCGCCGGTCGCCGTGCACTGCGGGATGTCGACCCACGAGTCGCGCGGGATGCTGATGACCGTCACCTTGGACCGATCCGGCGAGAGGTGCACGAGCATCGTCGTGTCCGACCGGGCGCCGGCGACGTTGCCGAATTTCGCGTCGGCTCCGGCCCGGGTGTCCGAGCCGATGACGAGGAAGTTCGCGGCGTTCTGCTGGCGCGCGGCGTTGCGGATATTCCGATCGTGCGGACGCAGGACGGACACCCGAGTTATCTGGTTGTTGTACTTCTGGTACGCGTAGCCGGCCAGGCCCGCAGCGCCGAGCACAAGGGCAACCGTGAACGCCGACGCCGTGGTGGCGGCCCGCCACAGCATCGAACGACCCCGCCGGCGACGGCGACGGGTAGCCGGCCGGGCCGAACGTTGCGGCGTCTCGAGCCGCTGGGCATGGCGGGCTTGCGGCGCCGGCGCGGGCATTGCCGGGCGGGAGTGCCGTGGGCGCGCGGCTCCGGCGGACGGTGCGGGCGGGCGGATGACCGGGATGCGCTCGGTGGGTGCTTCGGTGGCGGCGTGCGGCGGCGGGTAGACGGGGTCGCCGGCGAACGTGTCGTCGAAGAAGGACACGAGCCTCCCATCGCTGGCGGTAACGAACGCCGGTCGCGGACACCGGCACGGGGCCGCGGACACCAGGCCGCGCCCGGGGAGTGGCCCGGGCGCGAATGATCGATACCCTACGAGACCGTCCCGTGGCCTTCCAGGGGGTGCCAGCGCACTGCCAGTCCGTCACTTTGGAGCGGCGCGACGTCGTCCCCTATGCTGGGCGGGTCCACCAGCGGGGCTAGCATGATGCGGTTCGTCGCCCTCATCGTCTAGAGGCCCAGGACGCCGCCCTTTCAAGGCGGTAGCACGGGTTCGAATCCCGTTGGGGGCACGCAGCACGTCAAAGCCCGGTCGCGGGTAGAGGCCCCGTAGCTCAGTTGGTTAGAGCGCCGCCCTGTCACGGCGGAGGTCGCCGGTTCAAGTCCGGTCGGGGTCGCCATGCAAGACATCTCGCCGGCACCACGGCTGCTCGTCGTCGCGCACGGCACCACCTCGGCAGTTGGATCCGCCACGACGGCCCGCCTCGTCGCAGCCGTCGCGGCGGCTCGACCGTCCGTGCCTGTCGATCTCTGCTTCCTCGATGTCATCGGTCCGCGGCTGGCTGACGCACTCGACGGGTCATGCGCGCCGACGGTGGTCGTCCCGTTGCTGCTGTCCACCGGCTATCACGTGCTGACCGACATGCCGGCCGTCGTCGCCGGCCGCCCAGACGTGCGCCTCGCGCCGCACCTGGGACCCCACCCGCTGCTCGCCGACGTCCTCGCGGACCGCCTCGCTGCGGCGCGTGAGCACGAGCCGGCGTCGACGGTCCTGGTGGGCGCGGGCTCGAGCCGACCGGAAGCCGCCGCCGAGCTCGCGACCGCCGCTGACCTGCTCGCGCAGCGCGTCGGACGCCCAGTGACGGCGCTGACAATGGCCGACGACCTTGCCGCTGCCCTGGCCCACCTGCCGGCGCCGGTGGAGGTCGCGACCTACCTACTGGCCGAGGGGCAGTTCGTCTCGACGTTGCGGGCGGCGGCCGCGGGCCGGGCGACGGTCGCCGAGCCCATCGGCGTGCACCCGGCGCTGGTGTCCCTGGTGTGGGCGCGCTTCGACTCGGCCGCCGACTGAACCTCCTCACCCGCCGGTGCGTGACAAGGGGTGGATCGGATCGGAGGCTCATCATGTCGATGCGCAGTGCCATAGCCATCACAGCTGGAGCGCTCGCGGTCGTCACCGCGTGCTCGAGTTCCAGCAAGTCCGGTGCCCCTGCCGGTGGCGGGTCGTCGTCGAGCTCGGGCGGCCAGACCTCGGCCAGCCCCGTCGCGTCGATCGCGTCGAGCGGCGGCGTGCTCACCGGACCGCACGGGCACACCCTCTACTTCAACACGGTCGACACGGCCACCAAGATCAGCTGCACGGGCGTGTGTGCCAGCGAATGGCCGCCGCTGACCGGCAGCGCGGCCCTTGGCAGCGGCCTCGACGCCGGCAAGTTCGGCACGGCCACCCGGCCGGACGGCGGCAAGCAGGTGACCTTCGACGGTCACCCGCTGTACGAGTTCAGCCAGGACATGGCCGCGGGCGACAAGAAGGGCGACGGCTTCGCCGACCAGGGCGGCACGTGGCACGTGGCGAGCGTGTCCGGTGCGGCTCCAGCCACCGGTCCGAGCTCGGCGCCACCCAGCAGCAGCAGCGGCGGCTACAACTACTGACGCCGGCGAGGTCCGCTAGACTTCCACCCGGTTCCGGCGGGCGTTCGCGTGCCCACCGGCGCGGCCAGGTAGCTCAGTTGGTACGAGCGACCGCCTGAAAAGCGGTAGGTCGGCGGTTCGACCCCGCCCCTGGCCACCACAAGACCCCCGGAACTGCGGCCGGCCTGTGGGCCGAGGTTCGCGGGATTGTCCGAGCGGGGCCCGTGATGGGCGGCCGAGCGGGCTGCTCGGAGGCCGCCCCTGCCTTATGCCCGGGCCGTGGGCCCGGGGGCAGCGCTGGAGTCATAGTGCTGCCGAGAGGCCAGCACCGCCTCCATGCTCGCCTCGACCTGGGCGATCAGCTCGAGCAGCTTCGCCGCTACGTCCTGGCCTGCAGGTGTCAAGGTGTACTCGACCCGGAGCGGAAAAACACTCAGCTGATGCCGGCTGACGAACCCGTCGCGCTCCAGTGCCTGCAGCGTCTGCGCGAGGACTTTCTGGCTGACGCCGTCGACGCGGCGGCGAAGATCGTTGAACCGGATCGGTCCCTCCCGCAGCGCGGCCAGCACCAGGCTGCCCCAGCGTCCGGTCACGTGCTCGAGCACCGGACGCGACGGGCACGCGCGCGAAAAGACATCGAACGGTGGGTCATCCGCCCCGTACGCCGCGTCGCCCTTCTCAGCCACCCCGCCAATGCTACCTGACATATACCGGTTACCTGGGGAGTGCGGTATCTATTTGATACTATAGCGTTCGGCCTGTCAACGCCACCGACCAGCGCTAGGAGCTCGCCATGATCGATCGCCGTTCAATGTTGAAAGCCAGCGGCGCCGCCGCGCTCGGGACGCTTGCGCTCAGCGCCGTTGCCTCCGGCACGGATCTCGCGTTTGCGCAGAGCTCCCCCGAGCCGGCCACCTCCCCGGCCGCGCTGCTGCCCGACCCGGCCACCACGGTCGTGCCGAGCCCGCCTTTCCCGAAGGGGCTCACCCATCAGGAGCGCACGCACCTGGTGAAGTTCGACGAGCTCGACTTCGACGTGTTCACCCACGCCGAGTGGAGCCGGCTAGGCGAAAGCCACGCCCGAAACATCCGAGCCCACTGGCCCGACGGCCACTACACCGACGGCCTCGACAAGCACATCGCCGACCTCGCCGCCCTCTTCGCCTGGGCCCCGGACACCCGCATCCAAGAGCACCCGCTCCGAGTCGCCAAGGACAACCTCACCGCAGTGACCGGAGTGATGCGCGGGACGTTCACCCGGCCGATGCCCGACGGCAAGGGCGGCACCATCGCCCCCACCGGCAAGGCGTACGC
This sequence comes from Pseudonocardiales bacterium, assembly GCA_025465405.1. Lineage (GTDB taxonomy): Bacteria > Actinomycetota > Actinomycetes > Mycobacteriales > Jatrophihabitantaceae > RYN-117. Next base: position 11,433 of record JAODNL010000240.1, read on the forward strand.
GATCAACATGGCCACCGTCGGCATCTGGAACCACTCCGGCGTCATGGACGAAGAATTCCTGTTCTGGGACAACCTCACCTTCTACCAGCAGATCGGCCTGGCGTGACCGCCCAACCAAGCCGGCCGCCGGTACCTGGATGAGAACATCGCCGCCGCCCCGCTGCGGCTCGCCGCACAAGATCTCAGCCGGCCGCTCCATCGGAGCAACCCGCGGCAAGCCATTCGGCGAGCAGGGCCGTCTTCCCGAAGCCGGCCGGAGCAGACAGGACCGTCAGCGCCGACTGGGACGCGGCCCGTAGGCGTTCAGCCAGCCGCTGGCGCGGGACCGCACCCGGCCGGCGGCCCGGCAGGCGGTACTTGCTACTCAGGAGCGGACCTGGCACCTTCCGGTCCTCCCGACTGGCGAGGTTGTCCCCGCCTGCACGTTGCAGGTGCCATGGTGCCGCATGGACGGGCCCCCACACCGACGAACGAGGCCTTCAGTCCTACGTCGGGACGCGGCCTGGACGCGGTGGTTGATCTGGAGCGGTAGCGGACTTGTCCGGCGAACGAATGCCCCTCAGCTCTGGCGCCCGGCGGACGTGGACAGTGCCGCCCGGACTTCCTATCCTTGGGCTGGGTTTGGCAGCACAGCCCCGCTGAGCGATCTTGCTCGGCGTGACTGGTGTCAGGAGGCTTTCGACTTCGCCATCCCGGAGGATCTGATGAGTTCCTCATCGCTTGACCGCGGCAACGTCTCGCCGGCGCACCGAGCCGAGCGAATGAGATCACTGCGCGTTCACCCGTCCGACCAGTTGACGACGCTGCTCGCCGGAATGCACGACCTGGTCAGGTCGACCGAGCCCGAGAGCGTCTTCACGAGCGCGGCCGAACTGAGCTCGACCGTGCTCTGCGACGTCTGCACCGTTTCCCTCGTGCTCGCCGCACAAGAGCCCTACCAGGTGACCCGTCCGGCGCAGCGTGCGGATCTGGCCACGCCGGCAGGCGACCCTGACGAGTTGCACCCGCGTCCCCAGCTGAGCGCCGATTCGGTCATCGTGCCGATCCGGCCTCAGCCGATCGACGGGATGCCGAGCTATCACGGTGTCTTCGTGCTCGCGTGGGACGGCACCCATCGGCCGACGCAGGTGGATGTGGCGCTGGCTCAGCTCATCGTCGACCGCGCGTGCGCCATCGTGCATGACACCCGGCTGGCCACGCTGCTGGCGCGGGAACGCGAGCGCGCGAAAAATCTGGAGATCGCCCTGGAGAGCAACCGCGAGATCGGGACTGCGATCGGCATCCTGATGGCGCGCGAGCTGCTCACCAGCACCCAGGCATTCGACCAGCTGCGTCAGGTCAGCCAGAACACGCATCGCAAGCTGCGCGCCGTGGCCGGCGATGTCATCCTCACCGGGAAGCTGGACCCGTCGATCGGCTGCGCCGAAGCGCCCGGCCTCCGGCTCGCCCTCGTCGAGCCGGACGGCCACGAGGAGCACGACGAGCACCGCGTCCCCGGCCGAGCACCGGAGTAGCCGGGCCTCACGCCACCCGGCTCTCGGCGGCGAACCAGGCGACCGTGCGGGCGATACCCACCTCCCACGACACGATCGGACGCCAGCCGAGCGCGGACTCGATCAGCGTGGTGTCCGGTCGGCGCACCTTCGGGTCGTCGACCACCGCATCGACGAAGTCGATCTCCGATCGCGAACCGGTGACCTCGACGATCCGCTGGGCGATCTCGAGCACCGTCATCTCGTCGGGGTTGCCCACGTTCACCGGGCCGGCCAACTCGCCCTGTGCTACCGCGAGAACGCCCCGCACCATGTCGTCGACGTAGCAGACGGACCTGGTCTGCCGGCCGTCGCCCGTGACCGTCAGCGGCCGACCCGTCATGGCCTGCCCGACAAACGTCGGGATGGCCCGGCCGTCGTCGGCGCGCATTCGCGGACCGTAGGTGTTGAAGATGCGCACGATCGCGGTATCCACGCCGTGCGTGCTGCGGTAGGCCGTCGTGAGCGCCTCCGCGAAGCGCTTCGCCTCGTCGTAGACGCCGCGCGGCCCGACCGGGTTGACATGGCCCCAGTAGCTCTCCGGCTGCGGGTGGACCTGGGGGTCCCCGTACGTCTCCGACGTCGACGCCAGCACGAACCGCGCTCCCTTGTCCTTCGCGAGCCCGAGCGCGTGCAGCGTGCCTATGCTGCCCACCTTCAACGTGTGGATCGGCAGCCGCAGGTAATCCGCGGGCGAGGCCGGTGAAGCCAGGTGCACCACCAGGTCGACGTCACCGGGCACGTGCACGAAGTCGGTGACGTCGCAGCGCACCAGCCGAAAGCGTGGGTCGCTGAGCAGGTGGGCGAGGTTGCCCGGCGTGCCGGTCAGGAAGTTGTCGAGGCAGCACACTTCGGTGCCGGCGGCCAGCAGCTTCTCGCACAGATGCGAGCCGAGAAACCCGGCGCCACCGGTCACGACGGCGCGCTCAAAGGTTGGTGCCATGTCTTCTCCCCGTCGCGGCACCGCGGGGATTCCACGGCCGGCGCGTTCGACGACTGGTGCTTAACCGCCCCGGCCGCGTCTCAAACACCGAGTGTGACGAGACGTCTGCAGTGGGTAGAACGTCGGCGTCGTTGAAAGCCCAGCGGCCCCACCACGGGCATGGAGGTTCAGCGACGAGATGCGTGTTCTCGGGATCAACGCCATCTATCACGACCCGGCGGTCGCGCTGGTCGTCGACGGCGCGATCGTCGCCGCGGCCGAGGAGGAACGGTTCTCCCGCCGCAAGCACGGGAAGCGGCCGGTCCCGTTCTCGGCGTGGGAGATGCCTGATCTCGCCGCGCAGTGGTGCCTCACCCACGCCGGACTTCAGGCGGACCAGCTCGACGCGGTCACGTACTCGTTCGACCCGGCGCTGCACCGCCAGCCGGACGAGCTGGGTCTGCGCGACCCATGGGACCACCTGCGCCATACCTATGCCGAGCGAGCCGGAGACTTTCTCGCCGCCGCGCTGCCCGGCCTGGACCCCGACAAGCTGCGCTACGTGCCGCATCACGTCGCCCACGCGGCGTCGGCCGCACTCGCGGCGCCGTTCGACGGCGAGTGCGCGGCCCTCGTGCTGGACGGCCGCGGCGAGCAGCACAGCCACCTCGCCGCGCGCTACCGGGACGGGATCGTCGAGCCGCTGTCCTCGCAGGCGCTGCCCGAATCGATCGGGCTGCTGTATGAGGACGCGACCGACCATCTCGGCTTCCTGCGCAGCAGCGACGAGTACAAGGTCATGGCGCTCGCGTCCTACGGCGCGCCCCGCCACCTCGACTACCTGCGCACCCTCGTGCACGCCACCGGCGACGGTGGTTTCGTCACCAGCGGCGTCGACTGGAACGCACTCGCCAAGCGGCGCGAGCCGCACGAACCGTGGACCGCTGACCACGCGGACCTGGCCGCGAGCCTGCAGGCCGTCGTCGAGGAGACCCTGCTGGACCTGGCCCGATGGCTGCACGCGCGCACCGGAAGCTCGCGGCTGGCACTGGCCGGCGGGGTGGCGCTCAATTGCGTGGCGAACACCAGGCTGTTCGCCGAGACGCCGTTCGAGCAGGTGTGGGTGCAGCCGGCGGCCGGCGATGCCGGCACCGCACTCGGCGGCGCGCTGACGGTCGCGGGCCGCGCCGGCGACGACCTGCGGACGATGACCAGCGCCGCGCTCGGCCGGGGCTTCGACGACGAGCACATCGAAGCCGCGCTACGAACTGCCCGCCTGCCGTACGAGCGTCCCGACGACATGGCCGAGACGGTGGCCGAGGAGCTGGCCCGCGACGGTGTCGTCGCGTGGTTCCAAGGACCCAGCGAATTCGGGCCGCGCGCCCTCGGGCACCGGTCGCTGCTCGCGCATCCGGGCCGGGCGGAGAACTTGACGCGGCTCAACGACGTCAAGGGACGCGAGCAGTTCCGGCCCGTCGCGCCGATGGTCTTGGTGGAGCGGGCCGGCGAGCTGTTCGGCCGCGGGCCGATCCCGTCGCCCTACATGCTGTTCGTGCACGACGTCGATCCGGCCTGGCACGCCCGGATCCCGGCGGTGGTCCACGTCGACGGCACCGCGCGCATCCAGACCGTCGACCGCTCCGACGAGCCGTTGCTCGCCCGGATGCTCGACGGCTTCGAGCGGCGGACCGGACTACCCGTCGTGGTGAACACGAGCTTGAACACCGCCGGGCGTCCGATGGTCGACGACATTCGCGACGCGCTGGAGTGTTTCGGCTCCACGCCCGTCGACCTGCTCGCGATCGGCGCCTTCGCGCTTCGCCGCACGGTGCCGCGATGAGCGTCGCCATCGTGATTGCGACTATCGGGCGGCCGTCGCTGACCCGGCTGTTGATCGCGCTGGCGGCGTCCGACGGTCCGCGACCCGATGCGCTCGTGCTCGTCGACGACCGCAGGCGGCCGCAGGCGGAGCTCGTCGACCGGCTCGGCCTGCCCGGCTGGACTGCCGAACTGTTGCAGGTGCGCCGATCCGGCGGTCGCGGGCCGGCCGCGGCGCGCAACGTCGGCTGGCGGTCGGTGGACACCGACTGGGTCGTCTTCCTGGACGACGACGTGCGGGTGACACCGCTCTGGCTGGGTCAGCTCGCCGCGGACTTGCAGGTGCTGGATCCGGACGTCGCCGCCAGCCAAGGACGGATCTCGGTGCCCCGCCCGCCGCGACGACGCCCGACCGACTGGGAACGCGGCACCGCCGGGCTCGAAACCGCGAGCTGGATCACGGCCGACATCGCATATCGGCGTGCGGTTCTCCGCGAGCTGCACGGCTTCGACGAGCGGTTCCGCCGGGCATATCGCGAGGACGCCGATCTGGCCTTGCGCGCGCTCGCGGCCGGCTACCGGCTGACGGTCGGGCAACGGCGCACGATCCACCCGGTGCGGCCGGCGCCGTGGTGGGCCAGCATCGCGCAGCAGCGTGGCAACGCCGATGACGCGCTGATGCGCGCCCTGCACGGTGCGGCGTGGCACCGGCGAGTCGGTGCCGTCGTCGGTCGCCGGCCACGGCATCTCGCGACCACGGCCGCCGGCCTGGCGGCGGTGGTGGGCGCGGTGACGAGGCGTCGCCGGCTCACCGCGTGGGCCGCCGCGAGCTGGATCGCGGCCACGGCGGAGTTCACCCGCGCCCGCATCGCGCCCGGCCCGCGCAGCGCCGACGAGCTGGCCCGGATGCTCGCGACGAGTGCGGTGATCCCGCCGGTGGCCAGCTGGCATTGGCTCGACGGCCTGCGCCGGTACCGCCGGTCGCGTCCGTGGCCGGCCACCGACGGTCCGGTCGACGCCGTGCTCGTCGACCGCGACGGCACAATCGTGCGGGACGTCCCGTACAACGGCGAGCCAGCACTGGTCGAGCCGATGCCCGGCGCGCGGGCCGCGCTCGATCGGCTGCGGGCCGCGGGCATTCGCGTCGGCGTGATCACGAACCAATCCGGCATTGCCCGCGGGCAACTGACGATGCCGCAGGTTACGGCCGTGAACGCCCGCGTCGACGAGTTGCTGGGACCGTTCGCGGATTGGCAGGTCTGCCCGCACGGACCGGACGACGGCTGCTCGTGCCGCAAGCCGCGCCCCGGGATGGTCGTCGCCGCCGCTCGTGCCCTCGGCGTGGACGTGCGCCGCTGCCTGGTCGTCGGCGACACGGGCGCCGACGTAGCCGCGGCGCGGGCGGCGGGTGCTGACGCGGTGCTCGTCCCCAACGACGCGACGCGCCGCGAGGAGATCGCCGCGGCACCGCGCGTGTTCCGCGGCTTGACCGAGGCGGTTGACGCGCTCCTGCGACGGGCGGGGGCGCGGCGATGAGCAGGCACGTCCTCGTCGCTCGCCTCGACAGCATGGGCGACGTCCTGGTGTGCGGCCCGGCGATCCGTGCCGTGGCCGCGGGCGTCCGGTGGGTGACCGTGCTCGCCGGCCCGCGCGGAGCCGCCGCGGCGCGGCTGCTGCCGGGCGTCGACGACGTGCTCGTGTGGGACTGCCCGTGGATCGCGGCCGACCCGCCTGACGTCACCGAGGCCGACCTCTCCGCGATGATCGCGCGTCTCGGGGCAGCGCGGATCGACGAGGCCGTCGTGCTCACGTCGTTCCACCAGTCAGCCCTGCCGACCGCGCTGCTGCTGCGGATGGCCGGTGTCGGTCGCATCACCGCAGTCAGCGAGGACTACCCGGGCCGGTTGCTGGACGTGCGGGTGCCATCGCCACCGGACGGGCCGGAGCCGATGCGGATGCTCGCCGTCGCACGGGCGGCCGGCTTCGCGCTACCGGACGGCGACGACGGACGACTGGCGGTCCGCGGACGGCTGCCGGCGCCGGCGGGGCTGCCGGTGGCCCCGTTCGTGATCGTGCACCCGGGCACCGCAGCACCCGCGCGGGCCTATCCGGCCGACCGGTGGCGGGACGTCGTCGCCGGGCTCACGACCCGCGGCTGGCCCGTCCTCGTGACCGGCTCCCGGGACGAGGCGAGCCTCACTGCCACGGTGGCCGCGGCCGGCCGGCCACCCGGTCACATCCGCGACTGCGGCGGCGTCTTCGACCTGCCCGAACTCGCCGCCGTACTGGGCCGCGCCGCCGCGCTCGTCGTCGGCAACACCGGGCCGGCGCACCTGGCCGCCGCGATGGGCACGCCGGTCGTGTCGCTGTTCGCGCCGGTCGTCCCGGCAACGCGCTGGGCGCCGTCCGGCGTGCCGGCCGTGCTCCTGGGCGACCAGGACGCGCCCTGCCGCGACACCCGGGCCCGCGACTGCCCGGTTCCCGGCCACCCGTGCCTCACCACCGTGGCGCCGGACGAGGTGGTGACTGCCGTCGACACGCTCACCGCGGCAGAATCCGACCAGGCGGTGCCGGCATGAGGATCCTGCTCTGGCACGTCCACGGGAGCTGGACGACCGCCTTCGTCCAGGGTGGCCACGACTACCTCGTCCCGGTGCTGCCCGACCGTGGCCCGGACGGGCTGGGTCGCGCGCGCACCTGGGACTGGCCGGCGTCCGTCCGCGAGGTCACCCCGGAGGAGCTGCGCAACGCCGACCTCGACGCGGTCGTGCTGCAGCGCCCGACCGAGCTCGAGCTGGTGCGCGCCTGGACCGGCCGCGCGGTGGGCCGGACGCTTCCGGCCGTCTATCTCGAGCACAACGCCCCCGAGCCGCACCCGGTGCACAGCAGACATCTGCTCGCCGACCGCGACGACATCCCGCTGGTCCACGTCACCCATTTCAACCAGCTGTTCTGGGACAGCGGCCGGGCCCGGACGACGGTGATCGAACACGGCGTCGTCGATCCGGGGCCGCGATACAGCGGCGAGTTGCCCCGAGCGGCCGCCGTCGTGAACGAACCGGAGCGCCGCGGCCGGATGGTCGGCGCGGACCTGTTCGACGATCTCGCGAGTGCCGCCCCGCTGGACGTGTTCGGCATGGCCGCCCGGCCGAGCACCGGCACCAGCGGGGTCCGGTATCTGGGGGACCTGGCCCAGGACACCATGCACACCGAGCTGGCCCGGCGGCGCCTGTACCTGCACACCACGAGATGGACCTCGCTCGGGCTGGCGCTGGTCGAGGCCATGCATCTCGCCATGCCGATCGTGGCTGTTGCCGCCACCGAAGCAGCAGAGGCCGTGCCCGACACCGCGGGCGTCGTCTCCACGGACATAGGACGACTCAAGGAGGCCGTGCGGCGCTACCTCGACGATCCCGAGGGGGCACGGATGGCGGGCAAGGCCGCCCGCGTGCACGCCCTCGAGCGGTATGGCCTGTCGCGGTTCCTGGCCGGCTGGGACCGCCTGCTCCAGGAGGTGATCGGGCGATGAGAGTCGCGATGATGTCCGAGCACGCAAGCCCGCTGGCGGCACTCGGCGGTGTCGACGCGGGCGGGCAGAACGTGCATGTGGCGGCGCTCGCGTCCGCATTGGCCGATCGCGGCAACGACGTCGTCGTCTACACCCGTCGCGACGATCCGCACCTGCCGGAGCGGGTCGAGCTGCGCGCGGGAGTCGTGGTCGAGCATCTCGACGCCGGTCCGCCGGCTCCGATCCCGAAGGACGACTTGCTGCCCTACGTTCCCGCGATGGCGGCCGACCTCCGCCGCCGGTTGCGACGGAGCAACCCACCGGCCGTCGTGCACGCCCACTTCTGGATGAGCGGCCTGGCCGCGCTGGCGGCGACGCAGGAGCTGGACGTGCCGGTCGTGCAGACCTTCCACGCGCTCGGATCCGTCAAGCGCCGATTCCAGGGCGCGGCGGACACCAGTCCGGCCGGGCGCATCGCCGCGGAGCGTCACATTGCCCGCTCGGCGCGCCGCATCCTGGCCTCCTGCACCGACGAGGTGCGTGAGCTGGTGCAGCTGGGCCGCGCCCTGGACGCCGGGGTACCCGCGTCCTGGGTGGCCGCGGACGAGGCCTACGGGCAGGACCACAAGTTCCGCACCTGGTGCGAACGCCGCCGCATCGGCTACGTCGTGGCCGTGCCGCGCAGCCAGACCATCCCCGCCGGCGCCG
>JAODNL010000302.1 GCA_025465405.1 Pseudonocardiales bacterium
CTCGCCGATCTCGAACTGATGCAGATGAGAGTTGGTCCACCCGAATGCTGTCTGGATGACTGCGTGCAACTCGCCGAGGTCGATCTCACCGGGCACCAGCACGCGTCGCCAGACCGGTGGCCGAATCGTTGCGATCTGAATCTTGAGCTGGAAGATGCGTGTCTTCGCCGTGATCCGCCGCGCCCTAGCCATAGCGGTCATGCTCTCACCCCGCCGGCCCTGCATCCGCCTCGAGTGTCCAGTCGGCAGGCTGTAGCGCAGTGGAACGGCCGACCGTAGCGTCGTGATCTTGATCAGGCGACCAGCGCGGACGATCAGCGTCGGCCACCCCGGTTCGCTCCACGTCCGACGGTTTGCCTCTAATATGCTAGCGGCCGTGAATCATTGCTACTATGAACCGTTCCGGTTCTACGCCAATCTGCCCCGACGCTTGGAGAAGTCATGACCGCAACCAGCCCCGTGATCGACAAACTAATTCGGTTCGAGCGTCCCGACCGTTCACTCGCCTACGCGAGATCGCTTACGGACTCGACCATCGCCGCGATCTTCGGCACCGACGAGACCACATACTTGCAGACCCTGGCCCGCCTCGAAACGCAGCGCGACGAAGCTGCGCGCGAACTCGCCGGTGGAGCCGATGTACGTGCCCAACTCGACCGGGTGCCCTTCACTCACGGACAGCGCATAGTTGCGATTGGAGAAAGCACGACAGCCGATCGCCTCTCCTGGTTCGAGATTCTTCGCGTGCTGCTTTCCTCTGTGCGGCCAGACCTCGAACTGGTCTTCGAGAATCTTGCTATTTCCGGCGCGACGACGACACAGGCGCTCTCCCGAATCGCCGCAGTTCGATACCAGCGGCCAGATTGGCTGTTCTGCCTTATCGGAACGAACGACGTCCAACGTTTCGGCACAGACGGCCCAAGCCTGGTCAGCCAGGCGGAGACTCTGCGCAACGTTCAGCAACTTCAGAGACTCGCCCAGCTGCCGCCGCGGGCGCAATGGATCTGGCTCACCCCGACGTTGGTTGACGAATCGCTCGTTTCGGAGTTTCCGCACTTCAAGAGCGCAGGGCTCGTGTGGTGCAACCGTGATATCAACGCGCTCTCCGCCGAGTTGTTGGGCCGTGACGGCAGGTACATCGACACCGCTCCGGCGTTCAGCGGGGACGCCACTCATTTGGATGACGGGGTGCACCCGACGCTGAAGGCCCAGAAGGCCCTCGCCGCGCTCGTTCTCGCCCATCTCACGATGTAACCGCTGCGTTCTAGCTGGTTAGCCGGCCGCTGAATCGCCGTCGGGCCGGCGTCCGATCGATTTGTAGCCGGGGTGTACGCCGGGGGTGAGCCGCTGGCGCGCTGCCATCGCCGCCAGGATGTCGACGAGAGCTGACCGCTGCTCGCGGGAGAGGCCGGCGGTGATCTCGGCCTCGTGAGCTTTGGCCAGCTGGCCGATCTCGCCCATCAGTTCCGTACCTCGCTCGGTGAGGTGCAAGGCGTTGAGGCGGCGGTCCTGAGTGCTGCGGCGTCGCTCGACGTAGCCCCGCTGTTCGAGGTCGTCGACGAAAGCAACTACGCGGCTGGGAAGCAGACCGAGCTGTTCGCTCAGCGCCTGCTGGCTGCGCCCGGGTGCCATCGCGATTGCGCGCAGAATCCCCGCCTGGGGGGGGATCAGGTCCAGTTCGGCGATGCGGACGGCGAATCGGTCGGCGGCGTGCTGGCCGAGCTGTGCCAGAAGGAATGCGATTCCGCCGGACTGGCGCTTGGCAGGAGGCACGGGCGGAAGGATATCAGCGGTCAATTGTTCACCTGGCGAACGACGTGGCCTGTCGAGCGACGGTGTCCGGTAGCGATCACAGCATGATCCGTCCGCCACTGACGTCGAGCGTCGTCCCGGTTATCCAGGCTGACGCATCGCTGACCAGGAAGGCGACGGCCGACTCGACGTCGGCCCACGACCCGGTGCGCCTGAGCGGATGCAGCTGCGCGACTCGCTCGCGGATCTCCGCCGGAATCGGCTTGCCCTCGAACACCGGTCCGAGCGCGATGGTATTGACCCGGACGTCGGCAGCGGCCACCTGCAAGGCGGTCTGGCGGCTGAGCATGATCAGACCGGCCTTCCCGGCTGCGTAGGCAGGTGACGACGGCGAGGCGATCCGTCCAGCGGTCGAGGCCATCGTCACGATGGCCCCGCTGCGGCGCTCAGTCATCGACGGGACGAACTCGCGCAGCGTGAGGAAGGCCGACGTCAGGTTGACGTCGATGCCGGCTCTCCAGCCGTCGACGTCGAGTTCGCCGATCGGGATCGGATCACCCTGTCCACCGGCGCAGGCGCAGACGATGTCGATCGGCCCGAACGCGTCCTCGGCCCGCTCGCGCAATCTGCGCACCTCGTCCGCATCCGTGACGTCCGCTGGGACTCCGACGGCCGTACCGCCTGAGGCGATGATCGCGTCGCTGACCGCCGAGATCGCATCCGGGTCGCGGCCGTTGACGACCACACGTACACCCTGGCGGGCCAGCTCGCGGCAGACGCCGGAGCCGACTCCGTGGGAGCCACCGGTGACGACCGCCGTCTTCCCGTCTAGGTCGGAATAGTTACCTGGCTTCGTTTCCATAAACCCTTTTTTACCATGAACGATCAAACGTGTAAACGTTGCAATGACGAACGATTGCTGATAGTAATGAATAGTGACGCACGCTAACTGAGGAGACATCCGATGAGCACGCCAGAACTCGTACCGCACCGCCAGCAGCAGCAGCAGGGCGGCCCGCCGCTGGGCGTGCTGGCCGTCGTCAGCGCCGTCCTGTTCCTGATCGGCCTGTTCGCGGCAGCAGTGGTCGCCAAGGGATTCCCGCCGGCGCCGACCGCGACGGCGGCCACGATCGAGAAGTACTTCCATGACCACCGGTCGGCAGCTCGGGTGTCCGCGCTGTTCCAGTTCGCCGCAGCTGTCCCGCTTGCCCTGTACGCAGCGACGGCATCGGCGCGGCTGCGCAACCTCGGCATCCGCGCGCCCGGCGCGACCATCGCGCTCGCCGGCGGCCTGCTGTCCGCCGCCTTCCTGGCTGTCTCGGCTCTGACGAGCTGGGTGCTGTCCCGGGCTGAGGTCGTCAGTGACCCGACGCTGGTGCGGGCCTTCCAGGACCTCGGCTATATCACCGGCGGCCCGGGGCACGTGGTGTTCCTGGGCCTGCTCGTCGCGGGCATCGCCGTCCCGGCGCTATTCACCCAGCTGCTGCCGCGCCCGGTGGTGTTCGTCGGCCTGCTCTTCGCGGCGATCGCCGAGCTGTCGACGCTGAGCATCGCCACCGACAAGCTCGCGGTCCTGCTGCCGATCGCCCGGTTCCCCATCCTGATCTGGCTGATCGTCGCGGGGTTCCAGCTGCCGCATACCCGCCAGCGGCAGAAGCAGTAATGATCCCGTCAACCAGCGAACAGATAGGTACGACGTGACGCGAGAGAACATGGACGTGACAGATCAATTCGCAATCCAGACGTCCGGCCTGAGCAAGATCTACGGTGGGCGAACCGTTGTTGACCAACTCGACGTGGCGTTGCCGAAGGGCGTCGTTGCCGGCTTTGTCGGACCCAATGGTGCTGGCAAGTCCACCACGCTGCGCATGCTGCTCGGACTGGTGCGGCCCACGGCCGGCAGGGGCACTGTGCTCGGTTCACCTCTGAACCGTCCCGGCGAGTACCTACCCCGGGTTGGTGCGCTGATTGAGGCGCCCGCGTTCTACCCGGGGCTGACGGGCACGGCGAACCTGCGGGTGGTGACCATCCTCGGCGGTATCGATCCCGCTCGGGTGGCAGTCGTACTGGACCGCGTGGGGCTGACCGCTCGCGCTCGGGACCGGTACAAGACCTACTCCCTCGGGATGAAGCAGCGGCTGGGCATCGCCGCGGCGCTGCTCAGCGATCCGGAGCTGCTCGTGCTGGACGAGCCGACCAATGGCCTTGACCCGCAGGGCATCGTGGACATGCGCGGACTCGTACGCTCCATCGCCGACGACGGCCCGACCGTGCTGGTCTCTTCGCACCTGCTGGCGGAAGTGCAGCAGGTTTGCGACTGGTTGTTGATGATCGAGGCCGGCCGCCAGATTTACCAGGGCCGTACCGCCGACCTGCTTGCGGGCGGGTCGCGGCTGCGGTTGCGCAGCGAGCACCGCACAGACCTGCCGCGGCTGGGGGACATGCTGCGCCGCCACGGGTTCGAACCGGAAAGCGATGGTGCCGGGCTGCTGTTGGCCGATGGCACGATCACCGACGCCGATCTGGCGATGCTGAGCCGAGAGGCGGCCGCCGAGGGCATCACGCTCGTGGAACTGGCACGGACTGCTGCCACCCTCGAAGAGCGTTACGGATCTCTCGTCTCTGGAGGAGTGCGATGACCCGCGCGATGCTCGCTGAACTGATCAAACTGCGCCGCCGGTCGGTGGTGATCGCTGCCGCGGCCGTGCTGCCACTGCTGGCGATTATTGCGACCACGACGCTGTTCGCGGCGGCCGGGACCAAACCGTCCAGCGGCCTTGATGCCGTGTTCGGGCCCAGCCTCGGTCAACTCGGCCGCGCCGGGGGGTTGACCCGCGGCTTCACCGCGACCGCGAGCGTCGTAGGACTGCTCGTGCTGGTGGTGTTCATCGCCTCGACCACGAGCGAGTGGGCTCACGGCACGATCCGCGTGGTGTTCACTCGTGATCCGCGCCGGTTGCGCGTTATCGCCGGCAAGGCGGCGGCGTTGCTGATCGTCACCGCGGCCGCGCTGCTGCTCGCCCTGATCGTCAGCGCGATTACGGCCTACGTCATGGCAAGCATCCGCCACGTGCCGACCGGTACCTGGTTGTCCGGCTCGGGTCTTCAACGGGCAGGCGGAGATTGGATGCGGGCCGTGCTGTCGGCGAGTTGCTATGGCTTGCTCGGCATCGCGCTGGGCACTCTGATTCGCTCTACCACCGTCGCGGTCACGATCGCGTTCGCGTGGTTCTTTCCGCTCGAGCACATCATCCAGAACGGCTGGTCAGGTGCCGGCCGCTGGTTCCCGGGTCTGCTGTTCGGGGCAGTGGCCACCGACGGGACGGTGGAAACCGGATTCGCGAGAGCCTTGCTGGTCGCGGCCGTCGTGGTAGCGGTCTTCGTCGCAGTCGCCGCCGTAGACCTACGACGCCGCGACATCAGCGCCTGAACGGCCGCGTCGGCCTCGGCCTGGTGACCAGGTCCACCGGGACACCCACGACCTGTCCCGTCGGACAATCCGTGTTCGACGCGCCGGCTTCACCAGAGATAGTCCTCGGCTTCGGCGAGCTTGTCAGGATCGAGCACGAGGTCGATCGAGGCGATCAACCCGTCGCGGAAGGTCATTTCGACTATTGCCATCAGGGCGTCGGGCGTGCGTGCCACGACGCCCGGGGTGCCTCGGACCTGGGCCGGGTGGCAGAGCGTGGCGAAGCGCGGTCCTTGCGTGGCCGAGTGACGGGCGACCTCGGCCGCACCCGTGATGCGGACGGGGCCGAACCAGACCCGGGCGCCGGGGTCGATGCGGAACGTCACGTCGGGGTCGAGGACGTTGAGTAGGGCCTCGAAATCTCCCGCGCGCGCCGCGGCCAGGAATGCATCGACCACTTCACGCTGCTTGGCCGCATCTGGGTTCCCAACCGCAGCCGCGCCCCGCACCCGTCGTCGCGCCCGGCTGGCCAGCTGCCGCGCGGCCTCAGGTGTTCGGTCGATGATGGGCGCGATGTCGTCGAAGGGCACACCGAAGGTGTCGTGCAGGACGAATGCAAGACGTTCGGACGGGGTCAGCTTGTCCAGCACGACCAGCATGGCCATGCCGACCGACTCGGCGATCAGCGACTGCTCTTCGGGGTCAGCACCGCGCTCGGTATCGACGAAGACCTGAGGTAGTTGCGCGCCGACGTAGTCCTCGGGACGCGAGCGACGCGCTCGCAGCATGTCGATGCACACCCGGCCGATGACGGTGGTCAGCCAGGCCGGCATGTTGTCGATCGAATCTTCGGAGACGCGGTTCAGTCGTATCCAGGCCTCCTGGACAGCGTCTTCCGCGTCGGTCATCGAGCCGAGCATGCGGTAGGCGATGGCGCGCAAATGCCGTCGATGGCGCTCGAACTCCACCAGCTGCGCTGTCTGGAACGCCTCGTCCACGATGACCCCTTCCTTTCGACTCGCTTCCCTTGATTTGTTCGACGGATGGGAGGGGGCAGATGTGACCGCGTCACGTTTCGGAGCCGGTCGCCGTCGTCATTTGTGGAAAGGCTCGACGCGTCACCGGGCGCGCAGCACACCACTGGTGAAGGACTCATTATGACCGAAGGCTCGGCCCAGCCGACGACGCTGGGAACCCGACAGGGCAAGCTGATTCTCGCCTTGTTGTGCTCGCTCGCATTTCTCGACTTCGTCGACGCGTCGATCGTCAACGTGGCGTTGCCCGACATCCGGACCGCTTTGCACTTCTCGGTGCAGGACCTGCAGTGGGTGCCCAGCGGCTACCTGCTGACCTACGGCGGCTTCATGCTGCTCGGGGGACGGTTGGCCGACCTGTTGGGCCGCCGCCGGGTGCTGATCACCGGGACGGTGTTGATCGGCGTGGCGTCACTGATCGGCGGTTTCGCCGGCGATGCCGGCGTGCTGGTCGGTGCCCGCCTCGGGCAGGGCCTCGGTGCCGCATTGATGCTGCCGTCGGCGCTGTCGATCCTGACCACGACCTTCCAGGAGGGCGCCGACCGGCACAAGGCACTCGGTGTCTGGGGCGGCGTCGGTGGCCTCGCATCGGCGGTCGGCGTGTTCCTCGGCGGCGTGCTGACCGAAGGCCCCGGCTGGCGCTGGGTCATGCTCGTCAACCCGGTGGCGGTCGTCCTCGTCCTGCCGGCGGTCTTCCGGCTGCTGCCCGGTGATCGGCGCCGCTCATCGCGGGCCGACTTCGACCTGCTGGGCGCAGCGCTGGCAACCGGCGGCATGCTCCTGCTCGTCTACGGGCTCGTCAAAGCACCCGACGACGGTTGGGGCGCCAGCCGTACCCTGCTCGAGCTGAGCGGCGCCGTGGCGATGCTGCTGGTGTTCGTCATCGTCGAATGGCGCGGGCGCAACCCCTTGTTGCCGCTGGAGGTTTTCCGTATCCGCGGCCTTGCGGCCGCCGATGCGACCCAGCTGATCGCGTTCGCGGGCTTCCTGTCGATGTTCTTCTTCCTGACGCTCTACATGCAGAATGTGCTCGGCTACTCGCCGATCAAGACCGGTGCCGCGTACCTGCCCTTGTGCTTCTGTGTCGGTGCCGCGGCGGGCATCTCCTCGAGCCTGTTAGCGCGAATCGGTACGCGCCCGCTCATCGTCGGCGGATCGCTGATCGCCGCCGGCGGAGTCTTCTGGTTGTCTCGCATCCCCGTGCACGGCTCGTTCTTGACCGATCTGCTTCCGGGCATGCTGGTCATGTCCGTGGGGTTGGGTGCGGTGTTCGTCGCGGTGGTCACCGCGGCAAATGCCGGCGTGCCGGCCGACAAGGCGGGCCTGGCCGCAGCGTTGCTCAACGCCAGCCAGCAGGTCGGCGGCGCTCTCGGGCTCGCGATCCTCTCCGCGATCGCGACCTCTCGGACTGATCACCTGATCGGGAAAGGCACTCTCGTGCCGGACGCGTTGACTTCCGGGTTCCGGCGGGCGCTGCTCGCCGGCAGCATCGCGCTGGTCGCGGCGGCGGTGCTCGGATTGCGGACGAGTAATGCGCACGGTGAGACCACGGAAGCTGCCGCCGCTACGCACGAGCCGGCCGCGGCGGTGACGCCATGACCGCTTTAACCGCATCGACGAGCGGTGTATCAAAGCGCGGCTAGTACCTCGTGTGTGGCCCGCTCGCCGGAGCGCACGGCACCATCCATGTAGCCCTGCCAGTAGTCGGACGTCTCGGTGCCCGCCCAGTGGATCCGCCCGACCGGGGCGCGCAGCGCGGGGCCGTACTCGGTCAGCGTGCCCGGAGCGAACAGCCCCGTTGGGCCGCCGCGGGTCCACGGCTCGTCGACCCAATTGAAGTCGAAGTAGTCGCTGGGGGAGAGGAACCGGTCGTCTTTGAACACGCTGGCGTACTGGGTCAGGACGGCCTCGCGCCGCTGTGCTGGGGTCATGGCGCCGTAGGTGCGGTCGGCGTCGCCACCGACGAACCCAGCCAGCACGCCGAGCGAGGCGTCCGGCGGGGAATTGTCGAAGGCGTAGCCGACCGGCTCGCCGGTGGTCAGGAACTGGCCCGTGAGGTTGTTTGCCCGCCAGAACGGGGTGGGGTAGACAGCTTCGACCTTCATGAGCGCACCCATCGGCACCCGCTGGGTGATGAGATCGCGGTCGGCCGGGAGGATCGGGTCGTAAGCGATCCTCCCGGTCAGCGCCGGCGGGATGGCGACGACGACGCGACGGGCGTTGACGACGTACCCGTCGGCGACGACGGTGACGCCGGAGGACGTCTGGCTGATCGATCGCACCGGTGCGTTCAGCTTCACGGCGGCGCCGAGCGCGGCAGCCACGCGCTGGCTGACCAGCTGCGATCCGCCGACGAACCGACTCTGCTGGGCGCCGTTGCGCACGTTGAGCAGCCGTTCGAATGTGCCGGTTGTCGTGGCGTTGCCCGCGGACGCGACGTAGGCCGCGGCGTACAGGTACGAGACGTCACGTGGCTCGCAACCCCACAAGGCGCGAGTTGCGGCCGCGAGGACGGGCAGCACGTAAGTCGCATTCAGTGCGTGCTGGCGGGTCCAGGTCTCCACCGTGACCGAGTCCCACGCCGAGGCCTGCGCGTAGGTCCACGGCGCGGCCGGGTCGAGTTTCGCGGCGTCGCTGTCGAGCTGCTGCGAGAGCAGGACCAGGTCCGGGAGCAGCAGCGGGTCGGGGGGCGCGGTGCCGGTGAGCCCACCCACGAGTCCGCTGTCGCTGTAGGAGAGCCGGATCGCGCCGTTGACGTAGATGTTGTTGCCGGTGTCATAGGCGTCGAACGTATTGACACCGACGGCGTTGGCGAGGGCCGCGATCCGATCCTGCGTGGGACCGATGAACTCACCGCCCGCTTCCGCGACGTGGCCGCCTCCGATCGCATGGTTGAGCGTGCGGCCGCCGACCCGGTTGCGCGCCTCGAGAATGATCACGGATTTTCCGGCGGCGACGAGACTTCGCGCAGCGGTAAGCCCGGCCAGCCCTGCCCCCACCACCGCGACATCGACGGTGGCAGTGAGCGGAGTGCTCGCGCCGGCTGCGGTCGCGGGCGTTACGGCTGCCGCTGCGGCGCCGCCCATCATGGCGGCGCCGGCACCGAGGAACGAGCGTCGGGTAGGTGACATGGATGTTGCTCCTGTCGCTCAGCGGGACGCCGCGATGGCGCGGGCAATTCGACGGGCGTCGATCTTGAGCTCGCGGAACATGCCGCTGAGCGGGTTGGTGTAGCCCGTGAAGTACAACGCCGGAGCATGCGGATGGGTGTGCCCGCCCCGAACTGTCGGGCGGCCTCGTCCGTCGAGCACGTCGAGGTGGCCGACCAGGCCCTCCAGACCGTGCTTGTAACCGGTCGCGGCGATGACCGTGTCGGGGGCGATCGCCTCGCCGCCGGCGAGCAGCACCTTGTCGCCGTCGAAACCGGTGACGGCGCCGACAACCGTGACGTGGCCGGCCTGGAGGGCGTCGACGAGTCCGACGTCGATGATCGGCACCGCTCCGTCGTTGAGCAGCCGCGTGTACACACCGGGCGTCGGACGCGGCAGCCCGTACGGCGCGAGGTCCGGGATCGAAAGCCGGCTGGACGCGGCGATGATGTAGTCGACGAGTCGCGGTGGCAACCGGCGCAGCACGATGCTTACCGCGCTGTTGGGCAGCGGCCCTACCTGCCGGCGGACGAAGGTGGGCGCGGTGCGTACTGCGAGCCGGACTCGGGATGCGCCGCCTTCGGCGAGGTCCACCGCGATCTCGGCCCCGGTGTTGCCAGTGCCGACCACGAGCACGTCCTTGCCTGAATACGGCGCGGGATTGCGGTAGTCCGCCGCGTGCAGCAGCTGTCCGCGGAAGCCCTCCGCGCCCGGCCAGTTCGGTATCTCAGGGGTGTGGTTGTACCCGGTGGCGACGACGACGGCCTTCGCCTTCAGGTCTCCTTGCGGACTGCGTAGGATCCATTCCGCACCGACGCGGTCGAGTCGGTCGACCCGAACACCGGTCCGGACCTCGATGCGGTGGTGGCGGGTGTACTCCTCGAGGTAGCGCACGACGTCCGCGCGAGCGACCCAGTTGCCGTAGCTGCGAGGGATCCTGTACCCGGGCAGGTGCGACGTCCACCGCACGGTGTGCAGGTGCAGCCGCTCGTAGTGCCGGCGCCAGGCCGAACCAACCTCGTCGGCCTTTTCGACCACGAGCACGGAGACGCCGCGACTCCCGAGCGCCGCCGCTGCGGAGAGTCCACCGGGACCAGCCCCAATGACGATCACGTCGGCCATGCGGTTACCTCCGGGTAACTTAGGTCGGTCAACCATGCATCTAAGGTGTATGCATGTCAACCGGTACGTCTGCTGTACGAACGCCGACAAAACGCGCCTCGGCCGGTCCGTCGGTCGCCCCGAACGAGGGCTCGGCCGGCGAACGGGCCTATGTGACGGTGAAGCGCAACATCCTCACCGGCGCCTACCAGGGCGGCGACCTGATCACCGAGGGGCACGTCGCCGACGAGGTCGGCATCTCGCGCACGCCGGTTCGCGAGGCGTTTCTGCGGCTGCAGGCAGAGGGGCTGCTCCGGCTGTATCCCAAGCGCGGCGCCCTGGTCGTTCCGGTCTCCGCGCACGAGATCGACGACCTCGTCGAGGCGCGAGTGGTCCTCGAACGATTTGCGGCCGCCGCGGTGATCGGCCGCGAAACACATCGCCAGGTCGCCGAACAGATGATGGCCGTCCTGGACAAGCAGCGGACCCGGGTCCGACGCGGCGACGCCAACGGGTTCACCGACCTCGACCGCGACTTCCACGCCGTGCTCGTCGACGCCGCCGGCAACCGGATCATCAGCGCTCTCTACGCGAGCCTGCGCGATCGGCAGGTGCGGATGGGCATCGGGGCGTTGCTGAAGGCACCGGGTCGTTTCGAGGAGATCCTCGCCGAGCACGAGCAGCTGTGCCGGCTGCTGGCTGACGGGGACGGGCCGGGCGTCGCGGCGCTACTCGGCGGACACATCACCGCCACCGGCGAGGCGCTGCGCGGCCTTCGGGTGTGAGGACGCAGCGCCGCGCCTGCGGCTGCTACAGCCACTTCCGCAGTCTGAACAAGACATATAGGACGGCCGCCACGCTCACGATGATCACCGTGGACGCGATGAAGCCACCCCGCGCGCCGAAGCCGGGGTAGGGCACGTTCTGGCCGAAGAAACCGGTGACTGCCGTGGGCACGGCGATGATCGCCACCCAGGCGGTGATCTTGCGCATGTCGTCGTTCTGGCGCACCGATGTGGCGGCCAGTTGCTCCGTGGCGATGGTCATGTGAGTGGTGGTTCGCGTCTGGAAGAACTCGATGACACCGTGTACGAAATCTCGCTGGTCCTCGGCGATGCTGCGAACGAGGTCGAAGCGGTCGGCGATGTCCGACACAAGCGGCCGGTCGTCTTCGTGCACGGGGCGGATCTGCTTGGCCATTCGTCCATAGGTCGCGCTGGCGTGCGCGGCCATCGTCCGGACGGCGAGTAGCTCCTGCCAGACCTCGAACAGCTGCTCGAGCAACGTCTCTGGGTCATCGTCGTGGTCTTCGTCGGTGACCTGCTGCTCGAGTCGTCCTGATTCCATTGCCAGAGTCGCCACCATGTCGGTCTCGCGACGCACCAGCGAGGACACGATCGCCACCGACAGCGCCATCGGCGACCGAGGACGCAGGTCGCCTGCCTCGATCCGGCGCAACACAAAGGCGGTGTCCAGCAATGCCACTTCCGGTTTCACGATCGGGTTGAGTGGACCATGCACTGTTACCAGATAATTGGAACCGATGAACTGGTCGAGTTCCACATAGTGCACATGACCGCCGGTGCCCAGCTCCGGCGCGTGCACGACGGTGAACACGTGGTCGGGATAGAAATGGATCTTTGACACGTGGTTGCGCTCAACGCAATCGCGGACCGCGAGGTCGTGGAAGCCGAACACACCGGACAGGACCGCGGCGTCCTGGGGACTGCACAACGTCATGTCGACCCAGACGAGCCTGTCTTGCCGCTGAAGGAGCTGCGTGAGCTCGTCGGCGGAATGACGCTCAATGCCGGCATCCGAAATTGTGTACACATCCATGCAGCGGCCTCCGATTGGCATCGACGATGCTAGTCATCGCGATGCCTGGAGGCCCGACGGTGTTCGGCGGGGCACAGGTAGCGCAAGTCGCTAGCGTGCCGGACTTGCGGTCGATGCTTTCTGTACGACGGGCAGGCCCTTGATTGTGGCTATTGCGGCATTGAACTCTGCTTCGGTGAGCGACGGCCAGGGCAGCGGTGGTTGATCGACCGCGCGCAGCCCGTCGAGCAGCAATGCGAGGTAGCGGCGCCACACCGGTGACGAGATAGCGACGCTCATGTCGTAAACCGGGCCGAGCATCGTGAAGATCGCGCCGACGTCAGTGACCTCGACGTCCTTGCGAAGTACTCCGGCCGCCTTAGCCCGGTCGAAAAGTATGACGAGCGACGCGGTCAGCCGTTCCCGGATCGGACTCATGTCCTCGATCGTGTAGGTGCCGACGAGCACCTGATGCAGGCCGCGATCCTTGGCCTGACTGGCTGCGGCGGCCTCGAAGAACGTCACCAGTGCCTCCCACGGGTCGTCGACCGTCAGCGCGTGTTCGATCTCCGCGAGGACTTGATCGAGGACGCTGGCGAACAGGGCCTCCGCGATCTCTTGCTTCTTGGCGAAGTGCCGGTACGCGGTGCCGACGCCGAGCCCGGCGCGATGTGCGATGTCGTCCAGGCTGGCGTCGAGACCGCGCTCGGCAAACACGTCACGCGCCGCCTCGAGCAGAAGTGCGCGGTTACGAGCGGCATCCTTGCGCAGCGTCCGGGCAACCTTCTCCTTCTCCTCAACCATGAAGGTCAGTCTCCCGCCCGTTGGCCGGTTTTGTTCAATGCATCACCGCAGGCGCGGCGTCCGGGTTCGTGGCCGGAATGCCCGGTCGCAGCATGACCGCGGTCAGTAGCGCGCCGATCGCGAAGATACCGGCCGACCACCAGAACGTGGTCGTGTAGCTGTGGATCGAGGCCTTCTCGGCAACCGCCGCGGTCAAAGTCTTGCCCCGCAGGTAGCTCGTGGCCGCGCTCGCGGCGAGCGTGTTCAACAACGCGGTGCCGACCGCGCCGCCGACCTGCTGCATCGTGTTGACCGTCGCCGACGCCACGCCCGCGTCGTTGGAGTCGACGCCCAGGGTGGCCAGGTTCATCCCGGTGGCGAAGATCAGGCCCAGCCCGGCACCCAGCAGCAGGATCGCGGGCAGCAGGTCGGTGGCGTAGCTGCTGTTCGGGGCGATGTGGGTCAGCAGGTACATCGCCACAGCGCCGAAGGCCATGCCGGACGGAATCGTGATCTTCGGTCCGACCTTCGGCCCGAGCGTCGTGCTGGCGACGGAGGCCACCAGGATCAGGACGATGCACATCGGCAGGAAGGCCAGACCGGTCCGCACCGCGCTGTAGTGCAGATTCTGCTGCATGTAGTACGTCAGGAACAGGAACACGCCGAACATGCCGGCTGCCGCGAGCAACATGGACAGGAACGCGCCGCCGCGGTTGCGATCGAGGATCACGCGCAGTGGCAGCAGCGGGTTAGAGACGCGCTGCTGCAGCACAACGAACGCGCCGAGCAGGACAACGGACGCGATCAGGAAGGAGACCGTCACGGTCGAACCCCAGCCACCGGTCTCGGCGTGCGAGAAGCCGTAGACGAGTGCGAACAGGCCGGCGGAGACGGTGATCGTGCCGGGCAGGTCGAGCTTTGGGCGCTCTTTCGATGGGCGGTGCACAAGCAGGATGAGGCCACCGATCAATGCGGGGACCGCCAAGGCGATGTTGACATACATGCACCAGCGCCAGGAGAGATACTCGGTCAGCACGCCGCCGAGCAACAGGCCCACGGCCGCACCGCTGCCGGCGATGGCACCGTAGATGCCGAATGCCTTGTTGCGCTCCTTGGCGTCGGTGAACGTGGTGGTCAGCAGCGCGAGAGCCGCCGGCGCGAGTAGCGCGCCGAATCCGCCCTGCACGGCACGGGCGAAGACCAACATGCCGAATCCCGTTGCCGCACCACCAAGGGCGGACGCGGCCGCGAAGCCGACCAGGCCGATGAGCAATATCCGCTTTCGGCCGAACACGTCCGCCAGGCGACCACCGAGCAGCAGCAGGCTGCCGAACGC
>JAODNL010000323.1 GCA_025465405.1 Pseudonocardiales bacterium
GAGCTTGCGGTCAGAGGCATGCTCCCCAAGACGACCCTCGGCCGTGCGCAGTTGAAGAAGCTCAAGGTCTACGCGGGTCCCGAGCACCCGCACGCCGCCCAGAAGCCCCAGCCATTCGAGATCAAGCAGGTTGCCCAGTGACTTCGTCCAACGCCCCCGTCGTCGGTCGCCGTAAGGAGGCCGTCGTCCGAGTCCGCCTCGTGCCGGGCACCGGCGACTTCAAGCTCAACGGCCGCACCCTCGAGAGCTACTTTCCGAACAAGGTCCATCAGCAGCTGATCCGCGAGCCGTTCGTGACGCTGGAGAAGGACAATCAGTTCGACGTCATCGCCTCCCTCGTCGGCGGCGGTATCACCGGACAGGCCGGCGCGTTGCGCCTGGCGATCTCGCGGGCGCTGATCGGCCTCGAGCCCGACGACCGTCCGGCCCTGAAGAAGGCCGGCTTCCTCACCCGTGATCCGCGGGTCAAGGAGCGCAAGAAGTACGGCCTGAAGAAGGCTCGCAAGGCGCCTCAGTACTCGAAGCGCTAGATCCGTTCGTGGGCCGGTATTTCGGCACCGACGGGGTTCGCGGCCTGGCGAATGCCGACCTGACACCCGAGCTGGCGCTTGCCGTGGCGAGCGCTGCGGCCCGAGTGCTCGTGGCGCACGACGCGTCCCACCGACCGGTGGCCGTCGTCGGTCGCGACCCGCGAGCCAGCGGCGAGATGCTCGAGGCCGCGGTTGTCGCCGGACTCGCTTCCGCCGGCGCTGACGTGTTGCGCGTCGGCGTGCTGCCCACGCCTGCCGTCGCATTCCTCACCGGCTCCTACGGCGCGGACCTGGGCGTGGTGCTGTCCGCGTCGCACAACCCCATGCCGGACAACGGAGTCAAGCTCTTCGCACGGGGCGGGTACAAGCTCCCTGACGACATCGAGGCGGAGATCGAAGCCGCTGTCGAGGCCGGCGCGGATACCCGGCCGATCGGCGCGGCCATCGGGCGGCTGCGCTCGTCCGACGACGCCGTTCATCGCTACCTCGACCATCTGCTCGCGGCGGTACCGGACCGCCTGGACGGCCTGCACGTGGTCGTCGACTGCGCGCACGGAGCCGCGTCGGCCGTCGCGCCGGAGCTGTACCGGCGGGCGGGTGCGCGGGTGACCGCCATCGCCGCCGAGCCGGACGGGCTGAACATCAACGACGGCGTGGGTTCGACGCACCCTGAGGCGGTCCGTGCCGCGGTGCTGGCCGCCGGCGCCGACCTCGGCATCGCCCACGACGGCGACGCCGATCGATGCCTCGCTGTGGACTCCACCGGCGAGATCGTCGACGGTGACCAGATCCTCGCGATGTGCGCCCTGTCGCTGCGTGACGCGGGGGAATTGCGGGCCGACACGGTCGTCGCGACGGTGATGAGCAACCTCGGTTTCCACCACGCGATGCGCGATGCAGACATCGACGTCATCACTACCGCGGTCGGTGACAGATATGTCCTGGAAGCCTTACACGCAAAGGGTTTGAGCCTCGGCGGTGAGCAGAGCGGGCATGTGGTGTTCACCGATGCCGCAACCACCGGCGACGGCCTGCTGACCGCGCTGCACGTGATGAGCCGGATGACTTCGACCGGAGCAACGCTGGCCGAACTCGCGGCGGTCGTCCGACGGCTTCCGCAGGTTCTCGTGAACGTCTGCGTCGCGGACAAGGCCACGGTCGCCGGCTCGGCCGCGGTCACGTCCGCGGTGGCCGACGCGGAAGCGGAGCTCGGCGACAACGGGCGGATCCTGCTTCGCCCGTCCGGTACCGAAAATCTGGTCCGCGTGATGGTGGAGGCCCCCACCCAGCCGGAGGCGGACGCGATCGCGCACCGCGTGGCGGCCGTCGTGGGCGCGGCCTAGAAACCTCCGCTGGCCCGACGGGTGCTAGCGGCGCGCAAAGTGCACGACGCCGTCCACCACGTCACGGCCCAGCCAGCCGCGTTCCACGAGGACCTCCAGATGGGCCATCGTCTCGTGCACCGCCATGATCTGGTTGAACATGTCGAGCTCGTCGAAGCCGCGGCGGTGACGCGTCCAGGTCAGGATGGTGGCGACTTCGAAGCCGGTGCTCGCGCCACGATCCACCGCGTCCGCGGTCGCCGTCAGGCGTACCTCGTGGTGGTCGAGCAATTCGTCGACGCGGGCGTGGGCGGAGCTGCCCGCCGGCCCGTGGGCAGGCAAGAGCGTCGCATCCGGCAGCGACTTGACCAGCCGGAGCGAGTAGAGGTAGTCGCGCAGCGGCGACGGTGGGCGGTTCAGCTCGATGCCGATCGACGGCGTGATGTGTGGCAGTACGTGATCACCGGCGAACAGCGCGTTGGCATCGGAGTCGTGGAACACGACGTGCCCGCGGGTGTGGCCGGGTGTCGCGATCACGCGCAGTGTCCGCGTCTTGAGCTCGAGGTCGATCCCGTCGTCGAGCCATCGATCCGGATACTCCCAGTCCGTCAGGTCACGCTCGCCCTGCCAGTCGCCCATCATGGTCGACAGCTCGTTCGCCCCGGCCTGGTACAGCGCGGCGATGTCCGGATGTGCGCTGACAGTCCGGATCGCCTCGAGGGCGGAGCGTTCCCCCTCGCCCAATGACACGGTCGAGCCGAAGGCTCGCCGTATCGAGACCGCCTGCGTGTAATGGTCGCGGTGCACGTGCGTCACGAGGAATTCGCGGATATCTGACAACGCGTAGCCGATCTGTCCGAGCGACTGTGTGAGCAGCTCCTCCGCCTCGGTCAGCGCCCACCCGCCGTCGATCATGACGAGCTCGTCGCCGTCGGGGATTGCATAGACGTTGACGGCCTTGAGGTGATCACCAGGCAGGGGCAGCGGTATCCGATAGACGCCCGGTGCTGCCTCATGAGCTCCGGGGAGCTCCCACGCGTGTCGATCCATCACTGCACCGTATTCGTGCACCAACCGATTGCGCGCTCCAGTGTGACGAGCTGCTCCCACCGCCATTAGAGCGCCGTGAGCCGCACTCCCAATCCATAGCCGAGGCCGGGACACTGAAAACCGTTATGCCACCGACCAAATCCGACCACCACGCCCGTTCCCGCCTCCAACTCTCCGCCACCCAGCTGGCCGCAAGCGCGCTGGCCGCGGTCACCGCGACGATCGCGGCCTCGTTCCTCGGCACCAACGGCACGGTCATCGGCGCGGCCATCGCCGCAGTGGTGACCGTCACCGGCAACGCGGTCTACAGCCACTCCATCCACCGAACCCGCGAGCGGGTCCGTAGCGTCGGCGGCCGCGGACCACGTGACGATGTGCCCCCGACCACGCCCGTACCGGCAGGGTCCAAGCCACGGCGCACGCGAACCATCGAGCCGCGGACGGTGCGCCGCCTCGGACTCGCGGCCGTCGGCCTGTTCGCCGCGACCCTGGCCATCCTGACCGGTATCGAGGTCGTCGCCGGTGGCCCGGTCAGCGCCCTGGTGCGGGGCAACTCGGCCAGCGGCACGACGGTGTTCGGCTCGCAGCCGCAGAACACGACGACCACCACCACGACCACGAATCCGACCGGCACCGTCACGCAAACCGTCGTTCCGAAGGTGGTCACCAGCACGCCGACGACGACCCGGACGGCGGCCCCTGTCACCGTCATGCCGACGGCCACGACGCCGGCGACGCTACGGACGACCACGCGGACCGCGACATCGACGCCCACACCCAGCGCCACGCCCACCACGTCCACCGCGCCCTCCTCGCCGGCTTCGACGAGCGGCACACCGACCCCGTAGACGCCGGCGGGGCGACCCGGCTCCCGTACCCTGAGGGCCATGTGCGGCATCGTCGGGTACGTCGGACCACGGCCGGCTCTCGACGTCGTCGTGGAGGGCCTTCGGCGCCTGGAGTACCGCGGCTACGACTCGGCCGGCGTGGCGATCATCGGCGACTCGCGGCTGCAGATCGCCAAGAAAGCCGGCCGCATCGAGAACCTCGACAAGGAACTCGCTGCCCATGAGGTGACCGGCACCACGGGGATGGGCCACACCCGGTGGGCCACGCATGGCGCGCCGAACGACCGCAACGCGCACCCGCACACCGACTCGAGCGGACGCGTCGCCGTCGTGCACAACGGGATCATCGAGAACTTCGCCCGGCTGCGGTCCGAGCTCGAACGCGCCGGTGTGGAACTGCAGAGCGAGACCGACTCCGAGACGGTGGCGCACCTCGTCGCCGCGCAGGTCCGCGACGGCGCGACGCTGGTGGACGCGGTGCGCGTGGTGGCGCGTCGACTGGAGGGCGCGTTCACGCTCGTGCTGCTCGATGCCGAGGAGCCGGACGTAGTGGTCGCCGCGCGCCGGAACTCCCCGCTGGTGCT
>JAODNL010000325.1 GCA_025465405.1 Pseudonocardiales bacterium
GCTCGCCCACGCCGTCAGCGGTGACCGGGTTCTCGGATCGCACCGAGCCACCGTCGCCGAGCTGCTCGCCGGCCACGTCGAACGAGCCTCGGGCCACGTAGAGGTGCACGAGCGGTCCGTCGAACCGGCGGCGGCCCGCGCGGTGCACCGAGAAATCACCACCCGTCGCGCGCACCGGTGGCTCGGTGAGCAGGTACCGCGGCTCGGACACATCGCCGAGCAGGGTCATCTGCACGAAGCGCAGGGGTATCGAGGCGGATGCGTTGGTCTCGCTGTGCTCGATGCCCGACCCGGCGACCTGGAACTGGGCGGTGCCGGCCGGCACCGTGCAAACCCGGCCGGACGAGTCCTCGTGCCGCAGCGCGCCGTCGAGCACCCAGCTGACGATCTCGACGCCGCGGTGCGGGTGCCAGGCGAAGCCGGCGCCTGGTGCAACCAGATGCTCGTCGACCCCGATCAACGCACCGAAGCCCGTGTTCGCCGGGTCGTAGTGCCCTCCGGCCGAGAAGCAGTGCCGGGTGACGACGCCGGGCTGCACGGTCTCTGCCCGGTCGACGGTGCGCCGGATCGAGATCACGCGGGTACCGAATGGTCACTGGCCCAGGCGGTCAACCGCTCGGCCGGCCAGGTGTTGACGACCATGTCCGCGGCCACGCCGCAGCGCGCTGCCCGCTCACAGCCGTAGCGCTGCCAGTCGAGCTGGCCCGGCGCATGCGCGTCCGTGTCGATCGAAAGCAGGCAGCCGGCCTCGACCGCCAGCCGCAGCAGCCGCTTGGGCGGGTCAAGACGCTCCGGCCGGGAATTGATCTCGACGGCCACGCCGAACTGGGCGCACGCAGCGAACACCAGCTCGGCATCGAACTGCGACTCCGGCCGCTTGCCCCGGCCACCCGTGACCAGCCGGCCGGTGCAGTGACCGAGGATGTCCGCGTGCGGGTTCGAGATCGCGGCGATCATCCGGGGCGTCATCTCAGCGGCCGGCAGGCGCAGCTTGCTGTGAACGCTCGCGACCACCACGTCGAGACGGGCGAGCAGCGACGGTTTCTGATCCAGCGAGCCGTCGTCGAGGATGTCGACCTCGATTCCGGTCAGGATCCGAAACGGTGCGGCGCCGCCGGACGCGGCCTCGACGGCGAACCGCTCGTTCAGCGCGGCAACCACGTCCAGCTGCCGCTCGAGCCGCTCCGCGGACAGACCGTTCGCGACCGTCAGCCGCGGGGAGTGATCGGTCAGCACCAAGTACTCGTGCCCGAGCTCGCGAGCGGCCTCGGCCATCTCCGGGATCGGCGAGCCGCCGTCGGACCAGTCCGAGTGCGCGTGGCAGTCACCGCGTAGCGCTGCGCGCAGGGTGGCCGTGGCGTCGTCCAGCGGTGTCTCCTCGGTGGCCTCGAGGCGGCGCAGGTACACCGGCACCTCGCCACGCAGCGATTCGGTGACGCAGCGGGAGGTCACCTCCCCGACGCCGGACAACTCGGTGAGCGTGCCCGCGGCGGCACGTGCCGCCACGTCCTGCGGCGGCAGCTCGTCGAGCACCTTCGCCGCCGTGCGGAACGCCTTCACCCGAAACGTCGGCTCGTGCGCGCGCTCGAGAAGGAAGGCGATCCGTCGTAGGTCCGCCACCGGGTCGCGTTCGGCCACGGGTCTCACCGTAACGAGGACCCGCGTGGCAGGCTGCACCACGTGAGGCCCGGGTTGCGCGACGAGACGATCCGCCGGATCGAGCAGGCGGCCGGTCGCCTCGCGACGCAGAGCGTCGCTCGCATGGACGAGGAACTTCCGTGGTTCCGCGAGCTTCCGCCCGATCAGCGATCCTGGGTGACGCTGGTCGCGCAGGCGGGGCTGCAGTCCTATGTGGACTGGCTGCGCTCCCCCGACGACGTGTTGCGGCTGACCGGCGAGGTCTTCGCCGCCGCGCCGCAGGCGATGGCACGGTCGGTGACTCTGCAGCAGACCGTCGAACTGGTGCGCCAGACGATCGCCGTCGCCGAGCGGAACCTGCCCCTTTTGGCCGGCCCCGAGGACGAGGCCGTGGTCCGGGAGGAGCTGCTGCGGTTCAGTCGCGAGATCGCCTTCGCCGCTGCCCGGGTCTACGCGCAGGCCGCCGAGACAAGAGGGTCGTGGGACGAACGGCTGGAGGCACTGATCATCGACAGCCTGGTCCGCGGGTCCGGCGTCGGGGACCCACTGCCCAGCCAGGTCGCCGCGCTCGGCTGGCAGGCCAGCGGCCCGGTCGGCGCGGTGGTCGGATCCGCGCCGGACCGACCAACCCACGAGATCTTGGCCGAGGTGCACGGCGTCACCCGCCGGGTCGGCCTCGACGCGATGGCCGGCGTGCACGGCTCGCGCCTCGTGATCGTCTTCGGCGGGGCGGCCGACCCAGCTGCCGCCGCCCGGAACCTGTTGCCCATCTTTGCCGATGGTCCGGTCGTGATCGGTCCGGCCGCCAGTGACATCTCCGGCGCCAGTGCGGTGACGCGCGAGGCGCTCAGCGGGCTGCGCGCGGCGCCGGCCTGGCCCGGCGCGCCGCGCCCCGTCACCGCCGAGGCACTGCTGCCCGAGCGAGCGCTGGCCGGCGACGTGGACGCCCGTGACGAGCTGGTACGCGGCATCTACGAGCCGCTGGTCAAGTCCGGCGACGTGCTGGTGGAGACCGTGAGCACCTTCCTTGACGCCGGCGGTGCCCTCGAGACGACGGCCCGCGCGCTGTTCGTGCATGCCAACACCGTTCGGTACCGCTTACGGCGGGTGGCCGAGGTGTGCGGCCAGACGCCCACCGAACCGCGGGGAGCGTTCACGTTGCGGCTGGCCCTGGCGCTCGGCCGGCTGGACGGATTGGGCTAACCCAACAAGTTTTGGCCGCCCAATTCCGTAATCTCCCGGCAACAGTTGTGCGGAACCTACAAAACAGTTCCCGCATCCCTGTCCGCGTCGTGCTCGCCGCACCGGCCGCCGGCACGGGATCGTCAGAGATGTGATCGCCGTATTAGCTCCCGGCCAGGGCGCGCAGTCGCCAGGAATGTTGACCGCGTGGCTCGAGCTGCCGGGCGTCGCTGAGCAGGTCGCGGGATTCTCCGCGGTCACCGGCCTCGACCTGGCCCGGCTCGGCACAACCGCGAATGCGGACGAGATCAAGGACACCGCCGTCACCCAGCCGCTCATCGTCGCCCTCGGCGTGATCGTCGCCGGGCAGCTCGACCTGGAGGCCAGCGGCGAGCGGGTGGTCGCCGGCCACAGCGTGGGCGAGCTCACCGCGGCCGCGGTGTCCGGCGCGCTGTCGCCGACCGCGGCGGTGGCGTTCGCGGCCCGTCGCGGTGCGGAGATGG
The DNA here is from genome assembly GCA_025465405.1 of Pseudonocardiales bacterium. Taxonomy (GTDB): domain Bacteria; phylum Actinomycetota; class Actinomycetes; order Mycobacteriales; family Jatrophihabitantaceae; genus RYN-117. The sequence goes on from JAODNL010000325.1 coordinate 3,324, forward strand.
CAGCCGCCTGCGCGCTCGCGCCGACCGGTATGTCCGCGGTGCTCGGCGGTGACCCGGACGCGGTGGTGGCCGCTATCGAGGCAGCCGGCCTGACGCCGGCCAACCGCAACGGCGCCGGTCAGATCGTCGCTGCGGGCGCGCTGGACGCGCTCGACAAGCTGGCCACCGAACCGCCGGCCGGAGCGCGAGTTCGTCCCCTGGCCGTCGCGGGGGCGTTCCACACGCACTACATGGCACCGGCCGAAGACGCCCTGTCCGCCTATGCCGACACGCTCTCGGCCACGGACCCGCGGCCGATCCTGCTGTCCAATGCGGACGGCTCCAGCGTGAGCACCGGCGCCGAACTCATCGCGCGCCTCGTGCGCCAGGTGACCCTGCCGGTGCGGTGGGACCTCTGCATGCGCACCTGCGCCGACCTCGGCGTGAGCGCCGCGGTCGAGCTCGCGCCGGCCGGCACGCTCACCGGCCTCGCGAAGCGAGAACTACCCGGCGTCGAGCTCATCGCTGTCAAGACGCCGGACGACCTGCCCGCGGCCCGTGCACTCATCGACAGCCGTCCGTTGCACGGCCAGGGTGAGCACACCCCCGACTTCTGGATCGTCAGCACCCCGGCCAAGGGCGTCTTCACCCGAGCCGAGGGCATGGCCGAAGGGCACGAGGTCGCGCGTGGCACCCGGCTCGGCATCGTGCGCACCAATCGCGATGAACACCTGATCGTCGCCGCGCAAGCCGGTGTCCTGGTCGAGTGGCTGCGCGATGACGGTGACATCGTGGCCGCCGGACTGCCGCTCGCGCGGATCCACAACGGATCGGAGTTCTGACGTGCTCACCACGACGGGCCCGCACGGCACCCGGATCCTCGGGCTCGGCCACTACCGCCCCGCCAACGTCGTGACCAACCACGACCTGATCGCTCGTGGTGTCGACACCGACGACGAGTGGATCAAGAGCCGGGTCGGCATCGCCGAGCGGCGCTGGGCCGACCCGGACGAGACCGTCGTGGACATGGCCGAGGCCGCCGGGAGCAAGGCACTTGCCGCCAGCGGCGTCGCGACGGCCGACGTGGACCTGGTCCTCGTCGCCACGTGCACGATGCCGACGCCTGTCCCCGCGGCGGCGCCACAGCTGGCCACCCGTCTCGGGATCGCAGCGCCCGGCGCGTACGACGTGAACTCCGGCTGCTCAGGCTTCGTCTACGCGCTCAACGCCGCGTCGGCCGCCGTGCTGGCCGGGCAGGCGCGCAACGTCCTGGTCGTCGCCGCCGAACGGTTCTCCGGCTGGCTCGACATGACCGACCGCTCCACCTGCATCATCCTCGGCGACGGCGCGGGTGCGGCGGTCGTGGGACCGTCCGAGGAGATCGGCCTCGGCCCGGTCATCTGGGGCAGCGACGGCGCGCAGTACGACGCGGTCGCGATCGACGAGGGCAACCACCTGTTCCGGCAGGAAGGGCAGGCCGTCTATCGCTGGGCAACGTCGCAAATGGCACCGGTCGCGCTGGAAGCGTGCCGCCGCGCCGGCGTCGCGCCGGAAGAGTTGGCGGCCTTCGTGCCACATCAGGCCAACCTCCGGATCATCGACGCCATCGCCAAGCGCCTGGCCGCGCCGAATGCCCTGGTCGCGCGCGACATCGTCACGTCGGGCAACACGTCAGCCGCCACCATCCCGCTTGCGCTCTCGCGGATGGTCGAGCGCGGCGAAATCCCATCCGGTGCACCCGTGCTGCTGCTCGGCTTCGGCTCCGGCCTCGCCTACGCGGCACAGGTCGTCCTCGCCCCGTAACGTTCCGCCGTCACCCATGGTGGGCGACGACATCCCAACCCGAAAGGAAACTCCTGTGGCCAGTGCCGACGAGATCCGCGCAGGACTCGCCTCCATCCTCGAAGAGGTCGCCGACGTGAGCCCCGACGACGTCTCCGATGACAAGAGCTTCACCGACGACCTCGACGTGGACTCGCTGTCGATGGTCGAGGTGGCCATGGCGGCTGAGGAGAAGTTCGGCGTGAAGATCCCGGACGACGAGCTGCCCAAGCTCAAGACGGTCGGCGACGCCGTGCAGTACATCGCCAGCAACGCAGCCTGATCCGACAGCACCACACCGAGCGAAGGACGTAGACATGCCATTGACAGCCGATGACGTCGTTGTCACCGGTCTGGGTGCGACCACTCCGCTCGGCGGCGACGTGGCGACGTTCTGGGCCGGCCTGCTCGAAGGCCGGTCCGGCGTCGTCGCGCTCACCGACGACTGGGCCGCCGACCTGAGCGTGCGCATCGCCGCGCCGATGGCCGTCGACCCGGCAGAGGTCCTGTCCCGGGTGCAGGTGCGACGTCTGGACCGCAGCGAACAGGCCGCGATCGTCGCTGCCCGCGAGGCCTGGGCGGACGCGGGCTTCACCGGTCGCTCGGATGAGAACGGCGTCGACCCGGCGCGGGTGGCGGTCGTGATCGGCACCGGCATCGGTGGCGTGACGAGCCTGCTCGCGCAGTACGACATCTACCTGGACAAAGGGCCGGGCCGCGTCTCGCCGCTGCTCATCCCGATGAACATGCCGAACGGGCCGGCCGCGTACGTCGGGCTCGAGATCGGCGCGCGGGCCGGCGTCCACACCACGGTCAGCGCGTGCGCGTCGGGTTCGGAAGCCGTCGCGCTCGGACTCGATCTCATCCAGCTCGACCGCGCCGACATCGTCGTGGTGGGTGGCACGGAGGCGTGCATCCACCCGCTCAACATCGCCGGGTTCGCCCAGATGCGGGCGATGTCGACACGCAACGACGAGCCGCAGCGCGCATCCCGTCCGTTCGACAAGGGCCGGGACGGATTCGTGCTCGGCGAAGGCTCCGGCGTGCTCGTGCTCGAACGTGCGTCCTCCGCCCAGGCTCGCGGACGGGCGCCGTACGCGGTGCTCGCCGGCGCGGGGATCACTGCCGACTCCTACGACATCGTCGCGCCGGATCCTGAAGGGAACGGGCAGCGGCGGGCGGCCAAGGCAGCGCTCGAACGATCGGGCGTCGCGGCCAGCGACGTCGTGCACGTCAACGCGCATGCCACGTCGACGCCGACCGGCGATGGCGCCGAGGCGCGGTGGATCGCCGAGCTACTCGGTGAGCAGACGGTCGTCGCGGCGACGAAGTCGATGACCGGCCACCTGCTCGGAGCGGCCGGCGCCATCGAGGCGATCGCCACCGTGCTCGCCGTGCAGAACGA
>JAODNL010000335.1 GCA_025465405.1 Pseudonocardiales bacterium
CAGGATGGCCGGGATCAGCAGCACGTGGGCGATGTAGAACCGCCCGATGATCACGTCGCCGGGGAACGAGCCGCCGAAGACGAGGAACGACGTCCACGTGCCGATGATCGGGATCGACAGCATGATGGCATCGGCGATGCGCAGGCCCGTGCCGGACAGCAGGTCGTCGGGCAACGAGTAGCCGGCGAAGCCCTCGATGATGCCGAGAGCGATGAGACCGAGACCGATCAGCCAGTTCAGCTCACGCGGCTTGCGGAACGCCCCGGTGAAGAACACCCGGAACATGTGGACCAGCATCGCGGCGACGAACAGCAGCGCGGCCCAGTGGTGGATCTGCCGGATGACCAGACCGCCGCGCACGTCGAAACTGATGTTGAGCGTCGTCTCGTACGCCTTCGACATCGTGATGCCCTGCATGGGCACGTACCGGCCGTGATAGACGGTCTCGGCCATCGACGGGTCGAAGAAGAACGTCAGATAGGTGCCGGTCAGCAGCAGGATGATGAACGAGTACAGCGCGATCTCGCCCATCATGAACGACCAGTGGTCGGGGAAGACCTTGTTCAGCTGGTCGCGGACCGGCGCCGCGAACCGCAACCGGTCGTCGAAGAACTTGGCGAGCTTGCCCTGCGGCGTTCGCGGCGCGTCGGAACGACGGGGGCGAGTCAGTGCGCGAGTCATGAGCGCTCCCAGAAGCCCGGGCCGATCGGCTCGTTGTAGTCACTCTTGGCGATGAAGTACTGCCGTCCGTCCGAGCCGACCTCGACGTCGATCGGCAGCTTGGGCAGGCTGCGCGTGGCCGGGCCGAACACCGGCTTGGCATCCTTCAACACCTCGAACTGCGACTGGTGGCACGGGCACAGCAGGCGAGTTGTCTGCTGCTCGTACAGCGACGCGGGACAGCCGGCGTGGGTGCAGATCTTGGAGAAGGCGAGGAACTCCGGCGCGTCCGCCGGCCAGCCGTAGCCGGCCTGGCCTTTGCGGGACTGCACTTTCTGCCCGGGCCGCAGCCGGATGAGCAGCGTGGGGGAGCTGGCCGAGGTGATGCCATCCTTGCCGTCCGGGCCGACTTCCCGCACGCCCGGGAAGACGGTCGCGATCCCACCGGGCAGCAGATCGTCCGGGCTCACCCGGCGCCAGTCGTCATAGACGAGCGGCACCTGACCGGAGGGCGGGAACAGCGCGGTGTTGCGTGCGAACAGCGTGTGGTCCAGCTGCTTACCCGGCTTCTTGATCATTCCGCCGACAAGCGCGACCAGCGGGACCGTGGCGAGGGCGCCGCCGGCCAGCCCGAGCGAGCGCAGGATCAGCGAGCGGCGCGGCAGGCCGGTGTCCTCCAGACCGCTGATCAGTGTCGCCTGGGTCATGAGCTTGTCTTCTTCGGTGGACGGCTCGTCGTGGCGGTCTTGGACGACCTCCTCCTCAGGCATGAGCCACTTGGCCCACAGGACGAGCCCGATGCCCATGAACAGCAGCATGATCGCGAGCAAGCCGCCGAGCGCCGGGGTGTAGAAACGGAAGTTCTGCGGCGTGCCCGGCAGGTGCCACTGGTAGGGCAGCGCGACGAACGCGACGATGAAGCCGACGCCGGCGAGCGCCGAGATCGTGAATGCGAGAGCGACGCCGCGCTCGGCGCGCTTCTCGGCCCGCGTCCCCCGGATCGGGAATCGATCGCGCCGGTGGACGATGTACACGCCTTGAGCCTCGGCACCGGCGATCATCGCCTCTTCGGTCGTCATCTCCCGAAGCTCATCAGCGGAGGGGCCGTCGGCCGGGTGTGAGCTCATTGGGCCTTCGCTCCGATCCACAGGATGGCGATCATCAGGGCGCCGACGCCGCCGACCCAGATCACCAGAGCCTCAGATACCGGTCCGATGCGGTCGATGCCGTTTCCGCCCGGATCCTTCGATGCCTTCAGCGTCTGGACGTAGTTGACGATCTGCCGCTTCTCGGCGGGCGTCAGCTGGTTGTCGCTGAAGACCGGCATGTTCTCCGGGCCGGTGAGCATCGCCGCGTAGATCTGCTGATCGGAGGCCTGGTTCAGTGACGGCGCGGTCTTTCCGGCTGACAGCGGCGCGCCCTTGAACGTCGTGCCATGGCAGGACGCGCAGTTGAGCCGGAACAGGTTGCCGCCCTCGGCGATGTTGCCGTCGCGCAGGCTGCCGGTCGGCAGTGTCGGCCCACCGCCGATCGACTGGACGTAGGCGGCGATCTGGTTGGTCTGCTGCTCGTCGAACTTTGCCGTCTTGCGGCTCTGCTGGGCGCCCTGCCCGCTGGCCGGCATGCGGCCGGTACTGACCTGGAAGTAGACGGCCGCGCCGCCGACTCCGATCAGCGAGACGCCGCGGTCTTTGACGCCCTGCAGGTTCGCGCCGTGGCAGGTGATGCAGCTGGTCTCGTACAGCTGCTTGCCCGCCGCAATGTCCTGCGCGCCGGTGGTCGTGTCGGAGGCTCCGGACGTGGTCGCGAACGCCGCGTAGGCGCCGCCCATCGAGGCAAGGGCGGCGGCGATTATCGCGCCGGCCCCGAGCCGGCGGCGCAGGCCGCCCCGACGGCCACGCTTGGGCCGCTCCGTCTCGCGAGGCGTCTCGCCAGGCGTCGTCTCGCCAGGCGTTTCGCGAGGTTCGGCCCCGGTGGCCGAGACGGCCGGCTCGAAGCCGAGCTCGCCGTCGACGTCGAAGTCTTCCTTCACGAAAGTCCCTTCCCGGTCGGCGGATGGTCGTGGCGGTCGTTCATCGGATGATGTAGATCATCGCGAACAGGCCGATCCACACGATGTCGACGAAATGCCAGTAGTACGACACGACGATCGCGGCCGTGGCCTGAGCGGGCGTGAACTTGCCGAGCGTGGTGCGGATCAAGAACAGGATGAACGCGATCAACCCGCCGATGACGTGCAGGCCGTGGAAGCCGGTGGTCAGGTAGAAGACCGACCCGTATCCGGTGGCCGAGATGGTGTTCCCGTCGTGGACCTGCGTTCGGTACTCGTTGGCCTGACCGAGCACGAAGATCAGGCCCATGAAGAAGCTGATCGTGAACCAGCGGCGCAGGCCGAAGACGTCACCCTTCTCCGCGGCGAAGACGCCCATCTGGCACGTGATGCTGGACGCCACCAGGATGATCGTGAACGGCGTGGCGTAACCGAGGCTCAGCTTGATGTGGTTGCCGTCGGGAAGTGTCATCGGCCAGTCGCCGGGATGAACCGAGCGCACCGTGAAGTACATCGCGAACAGGCCCGCGAAGAACATCAGCTCGCTCGAGAGCCAGACGATGGTGCCGACGCTCACGATGTTCGGGCGCGTCAGGGAGTGCACCTTGCTGGACTCGAAGCTTGGCGCGGCGGCTGTCGAGGTCACCACCGCATTATGTCCTGCCGGGGCCTGCTGAACGCGCCGGGGTGGGGGTGGTGTCGCGTGCGAGTTCCGGGCGAGGCGGACGGCTCGTCCAGGCGTCGATACGATCGCCACATGACTGGCGCAGGTACCGCTCGCGCGACCGTTCTCGTCTACAGCAACTCGCCCGACGTCCGTGCCCAGGTGCGTACCGCCGTCGGGCGTCGGCCGGCGCCCGAGTCGCCGCGGATCGACTGGGTGGAGTGCGACACGTACGACGAGGTCGTCACCCAGCTGGACGAGGGCGATCTGGACGTCGTCATCCTCGACGGCGAGGCCCAGCCGACCGGCGGGGCGGGCCTCGCCCGTCAGTTCAAGTACGAGATCGACGACTGCCCCCCGATCGTCGTGCTGATCGCGCGCAAGCAGGACGCCTGGCTGGCCAGCTGGTCGTTGGCGGATGCGGTCATCAGCCAGCCGCTCGACCCGGTCGAGGCGGCGGCCGTCATGGCCGAGCAGCTGCGCCGCCGCAGCAGCGGCATTCCCGTCGTGCGCTGAGCAAGTACATGAGCCAGGGGACAATGGAGCGCAGCTGGTCGACCGTCCTCACCGACCTCATGCAGGGCAGCGGCCTGTCCGCGGCCGACACCGCGTGGGCGATGGACGAGATCATGGCCGGTGAGGCGACGCCCGCGCAGATCGCCGGTTTCGCCGTACTGCTGCACGCGAAGGGCGAGACGCCCGACGAGATCGAGGGCATGGTCCGCGCAATGCTCGCCCGGGCGGTGCCCGTCGCGGTGGACGGTCCCGCCGTCGACGTCGTCGGCACGGGTGCCGACCGGGCGCAGACGGTGAACATCTCGACGATGGCGGCGCTGGTCGTCGCGGGCTCCGGTCGGCGCGTCGTGAAGCACGGCAACCGCGCAGCGACGTCCGCGTGCGGCACGGCGGACGTACTTGAGGAGCTCGGCGTCGCCATCGACCTCCCCCCGGACGGGGTGGCGGCCACCCTCGCCGAGGTCGGCATCGGGTTCTGCTTCGCACCTCTGTTCCACGCCGGGCTCCGGCACGCGGGAGCACCGCGCCGCGAGCTGGGCGTGCCGACGGTGTTCAACTTCCTCGGGCCGCTGACGAATCCGGCCCGGGTACGGGCGTCAGCGGTCGGCTGCGCGGACACCCGGATGGCGCCGGTCATGGCGTCGGTGCTCGCCCGGCGCGGCGACTGCGCGCTGGTCTTCCGTGGCGACGACGGCCTGGACGAGCTGACGACGACGACCACCTCGCACGTCTGGGTGGTCGCTGACGGCGAGGTCACCGAGGTGGTGGTCGATCCACCGTCGTTCGGTATCGCGCCGGTGCCGCCGGCCGCGCTGCGGGGCGGCGACCGCGTACACAACGCGGCTGTTGTGCGTGAGGTGCTCGCCGGGCGTGGTGACGGGGCCCGGGACGCGGTCCTGCTCAACGCAGCGGCCGCGATCGCGGCCTACGACGGCCTGAGCGCCGCCACCCTCCAGTCGGCGCTCGCCGCCGGGCTGGAGGACGCGACCCGATCCGTGGACAGCGGCGCCGCGGCGGCCCTGCTGGACCGCTGGATCGAGTCGAGCCAGGCTGCGCGGCGCCCCTGATATGCCGATCTTGATACGCGGCGCGCGTCATGGCGCTCGTGCGCTATCAAGATCGCGGACAGCAACCAACCCCTCGCCGGTGAATTGCGCGCGTCGCGCGGGACACTGAAGGCATGTCCCGTACCGCTCGCCTACCGCGGCTGGCCGTGCTCGCGTGGACATTCGCGGCGGCAGCCGTCACGGTGCTTGCTCTGGCCGTGTGGCATTACCTCTCGTCGGGCCCGTCGAGCGGCATGCACATGGGCGCGCACGGTGCCACCGACGTCACTGACGCCCTGTCCCGAGCGGGCGGCAGCCCTCTGCACCCGCTGTTCGGCTCCGCGCTGGTCAGCGCCTGGCAGCTGAACGCGGTGGCGCTGGCGGTGCTCGTCCTTGCCGCGGCCTGGTATCTGACCGGAGTCGCACTCGTGCCGGTTCGCCGGCCCGGAGCCAGCTGGCCGATCGGCCGCACACTCTTGTTCCTCGCCGGGTTGGCTGTCTGCGCGTTCGCGACGAGCGGCAGCATCGCCGTCTACGACCAGGTGCTGTTCACCGCGCACATGGCCGGACACCTCGCGCTGGTGATGCTGGCGCCCGCGTTGCTGATGGCCGGCCGCCCGTTGACCCTGGCCGTGGCCGCCAGCACCGACACCGGCCGGGCCCGGATCGAGCGCATTGCGCGTGGCCCGGTGGTCTCGCTGCTGACCGCGCCTCCCGTCGCGCTCGCGTCGTACACCGTCGTGATCGTCGGCAGTCACCTCACCGGCCTCATGGACACGATCATGCGCAACACCTGGGCCGGGCAGGTCGAGCACCTCGTGTACGTCCTCGTCGGCTGCCAGTTCTTCGCGCTGATCGTCGGGGACGAACCGATCCGGTGGCGGCTGGCCGCGCCCGCACGCTGGCTGCTTCTCGCGGTCGCGATGGCTGTCGACACCTTCACCGGCGTCGTGCTGATGCAAGGCACGCACGCGGTAGCCATGCTGACCTCGCCGAACCTGCATGTCGACGCGCTGTCGGACACGCGGACCGGCGGCGCGATCATGTGGTTCGGCGGCGACGGGATCATGGCTGTGATCATGATCGCGCTCGTGATCGGCTGGCTGCGCGACGCGGGAGCCCGCCGAAGTGACGAACACGGTTGGCTGGAGCAGGCCCGCCGGGCAACGTTCGCGGGTCACACCGGTGACGGCGTGGCGGACACGGAGACCTTCGACGACGACGACGCGGCGCGCGCGGCGTACAACTCGTGGCTGGCGCGGCTGGATCGCCAGCGCTGACCTACCGCACTCCCGCGACAGTCAATCGGCCGAGGAGTAGCCGATCGAGAACGCGCCCTCGAGATCGTGGCGCGAGTACGCGCGGAACGCGATGTGGGTGTCGGTGTGCGTCACTCCGGCCACCTTCGACAGGCGACCCGCGATCACTTCCGCGATCTGGTCGAACTCGCGAACTCTGACAACGGCTATCAAATCGACGTCGCCGGCGACCGAATAGACCTCGCTCACGCCATCCAGATCAGCGATCGCCTGGGCGACCTCCGGGATCTTGTCGGACTCGACGGACACCATGACGATCGCTGTGATCACGCCGTCATCGTAGGACGTCGCCGACCGCAGTACAGCTGTCGCATTGAGGGGTTGTCAGCGTAGCTTCAGCCGATCAGGACTCCGCACCGATACGGTGTGCGCGTGACAGGTTCGGAGATGGCCGACGAGAAGCAGCTCGAACAGTGGGAACTGGTGACCCGCACGATCTCGCGGGCCCAGAACCGCGTCCTCGAGCAGCTGGAGGATTCCGGTGTGCAGGCGCAGTGGTTTGCCGTCCTGCACCTGCTGTTGCGATACCCGGACCATCGCCTCCCGATGAGTCATCTCGCGCGGGACCTGACCATGACGTCGGGCGGCTTCACCAAGCTCGCCGACCGGATGGCACAGGATGGCCTGATCGACCGGCGGAACTCGTCCGGCGATCGACGAGTCGTCTACGCCACACTCACCGAGAAGGGGCTCGAGCTGGCCCACCGCGCCGAGCGGCAATACCGATCGGCGTTGCGCGAGCACGTGTTCGGTGCGCTCGAGCCGGCCGCGCTGCAGTCACTGGCCGAGGGGGCCGGGGCCTTGGCCGACGCATGGGTCGAGCCGGTGGTGGAGGACGTTCCGCAGACAGCGAGCAAGCGGGACCCCGCGCTCCCGGATCGGCGCCGTCGCGGCGAGCGACGCGAGGACCGGGCCTAGATGTCGTCCGGCGGCAGGATGCCGGGTGGCAGCCGGCCGGC
>JAODNL010000338.1 GCA_025465405.1 Pseudonocardiales bacterium
GGCACCAGCACCGCCTCGCGAGTGCGGGCGCGGGCGGCCAGGCGCCGCACGTCCCCGGGGACAAGTCGGGGTGGACGGGCCGCCACCACGTCGACGGCGTCGAGCAGGGCCCCGACCGCGGTGGCCCATCCCGTTCCGGGCGCGGGCACGACTGCCAGCCGGGACAGGTCGATGCCGTACTCGTGCGCGGCCTCGGCGCTGACCCGGGGAAAGCCCACCAGCGCGCACCAGGCTCCGTCGGCGGAGGCTGCGCCGAGCAGGGCCAGCAGCAGCGAGATCGAGCCGGTGACGCTGACCGTGCTACCCCGCCGGAGGCCATCGGGCAGGATGGGAGCCAGCGCCGCGGCGACCGGCAGCGGGGGAGCGGCTCGGCGCCCGAGATCGACGGAGGTGGTTCCGTCGGCCTTGCGAATCGCTACGTCGAGCACCCCTCCAGGATCGAACACCCGTTCGACTAAGTCAAGGCGAGCCGAACTACCCGGGTACGCCAGATCCGGCACGGGATGTCCGGGTTTGGTCGCGAATAGGCAGAGATCTGGACGGGGCCCGGCCTCAGGCAGCAGCATGGGCCGGGAACCTCGGAGGCGCCGATGGAACCCAGCACGGACGTCCGCACCGCCGACCTGAGCGAGCTTCGACGCCGCCGGGCCGAACTGCGCGAGTCGATCGACACGCTCGAGCACGCACTCGCGGCACCGGCCTCCGGACGTGCTGTGGTGTGGGGGGAGCGGGTGCACGACGCGCTCGCCGAGATCGCCGACGACTTCCGCGACCACATCGAGGTCACCGAGGGCCCCGACGGCCTGCACCAGTCGATCCTGTCCGGCGACCTGCGCCTGGCCAACGCCGTCGCTGCCCTCGCCGGGGAGCACGCGCCCATCGCGGCCGACCTCGCCGACCTGCTGACCGTGACCGAGCCGCCGGTCATGCCGTCGGACGTCGACGCGGTACGGGAGCGGGCCACCGGCTTGCTGCTGCGGCTGGTCCGGCACCGCCAGCGGGGCGCTGACCTGATCTACGAGGCGTACGAGACCGATATCGGCGGCGGCGACTGAGCCGACCGCGTTACTCCGCGAGCTCGACCTCGAGGTCGACGTCGTGCGCGTGCACCTTGTCGGGGTGCAGGAAAACGAAGCGCTTGTACGACCAGAACCGGAAGATCGTGCCCAGTCCGATCGTGGCGATGTTGACCGCGTTCATGACGAGCAGGTGGTGCTTGAAGTGCAGCGGGTACTCGAACAGGGCGATCGCCGCGAGGCTGAACAGCAGCGCGATCACGTTGATGCCGAGGAAGATCGACGTCTCGCGGCCGATGCCGGTACGGGCTCGGTGTGAGAACGAGAAGTAGCGGTTGCCGAAGTAGGTGACGGCCGTGGCGGCGAACGTCGATATGCACTTCGCGACGATCTGGCCGCTGTTGAAGAACAGGTTGAACAAGCCGACGTCGATGACGAACCCGATCGCGCCGATCAGGCCGAACGCAGCGACCTCCTTGAGCAGTATTCGCCAGGAACCGCGCAGGTGCGCGCGCAGCGACATGTTGGAGGTGGTGGCGACCATAGTGAGCATTGAGACTACCGGGCGCCGATGAACAGTCCTGCGTTGTGGCTTGTGATTCTCACAGTAGGCTGCGGCCGTGGATGCCCGCACCGGACTGCCCGTCGTGGGCATGGTGGGCGCGGGGCAGTTGGCGCGGATGACACATCAGGCCGCGATCGCGCTCGGCCAGTCGTTGCGGGTGCTCGCCGAGTCGCCTGACGACGGCGCCGCTCTCGTCACGGCAGACGTCATGATCGGTGACTACCGCTCGCTCGCGGACCTGCGGGCGTTCGCGGCCGGCTGTGACGTGGTGACCTTCGATCACGAGCACGTGCCCAACGAGCACATCGCGGCGCTGGCCGCCGACGGCATCTCGGTGCAGCCCGGTGCCGCCGCGCTGAGGTACGCACAGGACAAGGCCGCGATGCGCGTGCGCCTCGGCGAGCTGGCCGTCGCCTGCCCGCGCTGGGTCGACCTCACGGCGGCGCCTGATCCGGCCGCGGCGCTGCGCGAGTTCGGGTCGCAGGTCGGCTGGCCGCTCGTGCTGAAGGCCGTTCGCGGCGGCTACGACGGCAAGGGGGTATGGGTCGTCGACTCGCCGGGTCAGGCTGAGGAGCTCCTGGCGTCGGGGACACCGCTGCTCGCCGAGGAGATGGTCGCGATCGCCCGCGAGCTCGCGGTCGACGTCGCCCGCTCGCCGTACGGTCAGGCCGCCTCCTGGCCGGTCGTCGAGACCGTGCAGCTGGACGGGATCTGCGTCGAGGTCATCGCGCCCGCGCCCGGCCTGTCCGTCGAGCTGGCCGATCAGGCGCAGCAGCTGGCGCTGCGGATCTCGTCGGAGCTCGGCGTCACCGGCGTGCTGGCCGTCGAGCTGTTCGAGACCAGCGACGGCCGCCTGCTCGTCAACGAGCTGGCGATGCGGCCGCACAACTCGGCGCACTGGACGATCGAGGGTGCCCGCACGTCGCAGTTCGAGCAGCATCTGCGGGCCGTGCTCGACTACCCGCTGGGCACGACGACGCTGACCGCTCCCGTCGTCGTCATGGCGAACCTGCTCGCCGGCCCCGACGACGTCGTGCCCAAGGCGATCGACGAGCGGCTGCATCACTGCATGGCACGCTGGCCGGACGTGAAGATTCACTTGTACGGCAAGGGCTTCCGGCCCGGCCGGAAGGTCGGACACGTCACCGCTCTCGGTGCCGATCTCGACACCGTGCGGGCCCGCGCACGCGCTGCCGCCGACTACCTGGCGAACGGAGACGCACATGGCTGACGGCGCGCTGGTCGGCGTGATCATGGGCAGCGACTCGGACTGGCCGGTGATGGGCGATGCGGCCGAGGCGCTGCGCGAGTTCGCGGTGCCGCACGAGGTGCGCGTGGTCTCCGCGCATCGCACGCCGCTCGGGATGGCGGCCTACGCGCAGGAGGCGGTCGGCCGGGGCCTGCGGGTGATCATCGCGGGCGCGGGCGGCGCCGCGCACCTGCCCGGCATGGTGGCCTCGCTGACACCGCTGCCGGTCATCGGCGTGCCGGTCCCGCTGAAGTACCTGGACGGCATCGACTCTCTGCTGTCCATCGTGCAGATGCCGGCCGGCGTCCCGGTGGCGACCGTGTCCATCGGCGGCGCGCGCAACGCCGGCCTGCTCGCGGTGCGCATCCTCGCGTCGTCGGACACCGCGCTCGCGCTGCGGATGGCCTCGTTCCAGTCCCAGCTGGCGGCGAGCGCTCAGGCCAAGGACATGGCGCTGCAGGAGCAGCTGGGCCCGAACGATCCGACCGGGTAGCGGACGTCGCTACGGGCGGCCCAGGGCCCGGTAGTGCCAGCCGGCGGCCCGCCAGGCCACCGGGTCCAGGACGTTGCGACCGTCGACGATGTTGCGATGCCCGACCAGCGTTCCGATCGTCTCCGGTTCCATTGTCTTGAACTCGTCCCACT
>JAODNL010000367.1 GCA_025465405.1 Pseudonocardiales bacterium
CCACGCTTCCGGTGGGCAGTCACGCGCTGAGCGCGCAGTTCACCAGCTCGGATCAGGTGGCGTTCAACGACTCGACGTCGGCGCCGGTGACGTTCCTGGTGAAGCCGCCGCCGACGCCGACGACCACGACGCTCACGGTGACACCGAGCGGGCCGGTCGGTTACGGCACGTCGGTCACCCTCGGCGCGACGGTGAGCCCCCAGTCCGCCGGCACGGTCACCTTCTTCGACGGAACGACGGCATTGGGCAGCAAGCCGGTGTCGGCGGGTGCCGCGTCGCTCACCACGATCGGGCTGGGCGGCGGTACTCAGTCGCTGACGGCGTCGTTCGCGCCGACGGCACCGACTGACTTCGCCCCGTCGACGTCCGCGCCGGCCACGAGCCTGACGGTGACGGCGCTCGCCACGACCACATCACTTGCGGTCACGCCGGCCGGGCCCGTCACGCGTGGCGCGTCGGTGACGCTCACTGCGACGATCACGCCCAGCGTGGCCGTCGGCTCGGTGACCTTCCGTAACGGCACCGCCGGCCTGGCCACCGTCGCCGTGTCGGGTGGCAAGGCGATCCTGCACACGACGAAGCTGCCGATCGGTAAGGCATCGCTGACCGCCGCCTTCGCAGGCACGAAGCCGGCCAACTACACCGCGTCCAGCTCGAGCCCGGTAACCCTGTCGGTCGTGGCGCCACCCGCGATCAGCTCGATCACCTCCGGCGGCAAGACGCTGAAGTCCGGCGCCGTGCTCAGGGCCGGCCAGGTACTTACGCTGCACGCCTCCGGCTTCCAGCCCAACGAGACCGTGACCGTCACTGTGCACTCGGCGATCATCACGCTGGCAAAGACCAAGGCGAACGCCAGTGGCAACGTCACGGTGAGCGTCAAACTGCCGACGAGTCTGGCCGCGGGTAAGCACACGCTCACGCTCGCCGGCAGGGTCGGCCAGGTGGGGTTCACGTTCTCGATCGCGTCCACCGCGACCGCGCCCGCGACGCCCACGCCGACTCCAGGGGGAACCGATCCGTCGTCGGGCGGTGGCGGGAATCTCGCCTCGACCGGTGCCGATGTCATTGGTGGCACGGTTCTCGGGTTGGCGCTGACAGCTGGCGGTGCCGTGGCGCTGCTGCTGGCCACGCGCCGACGCCGGGGCCTGCACCGAGCCGGCTAACCGACATGCGCCGCGTCGTGGCGGGCGTCGCGTTAGCGGCGGTCCTCGTCCTGGCAGGGGCCGCGGCGGCGACCGGCGCACCCGCTCGGCCGACGTCCAACGTCACGGCGTTCGCCGAGTCGGCGCGACCGTTGCCGGCCGATCCGGTAGTGCAGGCAGGGGAGCCGGTGCTTGTCGTCGTGACCGGCTTCGCGGCCGGTGTGACGGTGTCGGTCAACGTGGTCGGGACGGCCCAGATTCGGTACGCGCATTCCGACTCGCACGGCGTCGTGCGGTTTCGATTCGCTGCTGGTGACGATCTCTCCGGCGGGCAACACCTGGTGACGTTCCAGGGCCCGCCGCCGCCGACAGCTGCCGGTCACAGTCACCTCGGCAACATCGATGCGACCGTACCGACGGTCGGCATGTTGCCGTTCCGACTGCATCCGGGTCGGCACAGTGGGCACGGCGTCGACGCTGTGTCGGTATCGCATGCGCCGGACGGATCCGGCTCGGCGTCAGGCCTGAGCAACACCGGGGCCGACATCGTCGGCCCGCTGCTGGTGGCGCTGATCGCGCTGCTGGCGGGTGCCGGAGCCCTCGCGCTCGGACGCTACCGCCTCAGACGTCGCTGAGTCCCGGGCCGCGTCAGTCGTCGCTGAGTTCGAGCCAGGCGTGTTCGGCCGCCTCCCGCTCGGCGACGGCGGCTCGTAGCTCGGCGTCGAGTTCGGCGGCGCGGGCGTAGTTCGTCGCGTGGCGAACGAGCTGGTCGTGCAGCGCTGCCTCGCGCTTCTCCAGCGTGGCGATCTGGCGCTCCAGTCGCGTCAGCTCCCGCCGGGCTGCCCGCGAGTCACCCTTGCGCTCACGCCGTTCCGACGCGGCCAGCGTGGCGTCGACGCCCCGGCGAGCGAGGTATTCCTCGACTCCACCGGGCAGCGCCGCGAGCGAACCGTCGCCCAGCAGCGCCACGGTGGAGTCGCACACCCGCTCGAGCAGGTACCGGTCATGACTGACCACGACGAGCGTCCCCACCCACGAGTCGAGCAGATCCTCCAATGCGGCAAGGGTGTCCGTGTCCAGGTCGTTGGTCGGCTCGTCGAGAAGCAGCACGTTCGGCTGGGTCAGCAACAACCGCAGCAACTGCAGCCGCCGCC
Source organism: Pseudonocardiales bacterium (assembly GCA_025465405.1). Taxonomy (GTDB): domain Bacteria; phylum Actinomycetota; class Actinomycetes; order Mycobacteriales; family Jatrophihabitantaceae; genus RYN-117. The sequence continues at coordinate 2,297 of JAODNL010000367.1, forward strand.
GCTCACCACCGGACAGATCAGCCACCGGCGTCCACTGCCGGTCGTTCGCGAAACCGAACCGCTCCGCCAGCTGTGTCGCGGAGAGTTCGGTGCCGTCGAGCGTGGCCGTCGTGCGGACCTCCTGCACCGCCTCGATCACGCGCAACCCGTCCGGCAGCTCGGTGACGTCCTGCGAGAGGTGCCCCGCATGCACGGTCTGGCCGATCCGGACCGTCCCGCTCGTGGGGCCGATCTCGCCCGCGAGCAGCCGCAGGACGTGCGTCTTGCCGGAGCCGTTCACGCCGATCAGGCCGATGCGGTCGCCGGGACCGACGTGCCAGGTGACGTGGTCGAGCAGCGTGCGATCACCCACGCGCAGCGATACGTCCTCGACGTCGTAGACGCTCCGGCCGAGGCGGCGTTGGGCGAGCGAACGCAGCTCGACCGACGAACGTGGCTCGGGGACGTCGGCGATCAGCGCTTCCGCCGCGTCGATCCGGAACTTGGGCTTCGACGTCCGGGCCGGGGGGCCGCGCCGCAGCCAGGCGAGCTCCTTGCGCAGCAGGTTCTGCCGGCGGCTCTCGGACGCATCCGCCTGCCGGGTCCGCTCGGCGCGGGCGAGCACGTATGCGGCGTAGCCGCCGTCGAACTGGCGGACCGAGCCGGCCACAACCTCCCACGTGCGCAGGCACACCGCGTCGAGGAACCAGCGGTCGTGCGTCACGACGAGCAGCGCGCCACGCCGGTCGACGAGGTGCCGCGCCAGCCAGGTGATCCCCTCGA
>JAODNL010000373.1 GCA_025465405.1 Pseudonocardiales bacterium
TGTCGGGCCGGGAGATCGACTTCGCGGCGGGGCCCTACGGGGTGTTCAAGGCGGCGCTCATCCATTACACCCAAGGGCTGGCCTACCAGCTGGCGGCCAAGGGAATCCGCGCCAATACCGTCTCTCCCGGAAACACCTATTTCCCCGGAGGGGTGTGGGAGAACATCGAGCAGAACAATCCCGAGCTGTTCGGCGAGGCATTGGCGTTGAACCCGACCGGGCGAATGGCGACTCCACACGAGATCGCCCGCGCGGCGGTGTTCCTGGCCAGCCCGGCGGCCAGTTTTGTCAGCGGCACCAACCTGGTCGTCGACGGAGCACTGACCCGCGGCGTGCAGTTCTGAACCGCGGGGGCGCCACCCCTGCGGTCGGCGCCGTCAGCCGCTCAGGTTCGGCTATACGGGGTGCGACAGCTCGTGACGGCACGCCGGAGCAGCCGGGCCGCACCGCCGTCGCCGTGGACAAGGCGGGCGCGGTGCTCGGTTCGGCGAACGTGTACCGAGATCGGCCCATGATGCATCGCGCTCTTTGAGCGCGCGATGGGCCTACGCTCGCATTCATGTGCGACGAGGACTTTCTCGCGTACGTCACGGGCCGCCTGGCGACGCTCCCGCACGTACGAGCGGTCGCGCTGGGCGGCTCGCGCGCCACCGGGACGTACGGACCGGACAGCGACTGGGACCTCGCCGTCTACTACCGAAGCGCGTTCCAGCCGGACAGCCTGCGCGCCCTCGGCTGGCCGGGCGAGGTCTCCGAGCTCCGCGGCTGGGGCGGAGGCGTGTTCAACGGCGGCGCCTGGCTGAGCGTCGGCGACCGGCGCGTGGACGTGCACTACCGGGACCTGGACGACGTCGAGCACCGGCACACCCTCGACTACGCCAGGACCGCCCACGCCGAGAAGGGCCACCTCACCGACTGCGCCGGAGCGATCGCCACCGCCGCCTGCCAGACGGCACACGCGGTCATGGCGGCCCGAGGCCAGTGGGTCACCAACGAGAAGACGCTCCTGGAAAGAGCCGGCCTCCGCGACATCGACCGCGTTTTCAGCGGTCTGACGACCCGAACGTTGACCACCGCCATCGATGAGGCGGCGGCCTTCCTGGGGACCGCAGTCGACAGAGCCTGACCGAGGTCAGCCGCAGCCCTCGAACTGGGGGACCGTGGTAGTCAGGTTCAGGCCCGTCGAGCCGAACCACTTCTGGAGCAGCTTCGCCGCCGTCCCGTCCAGGTACATCTCCGTGATGGCCTTGTTGACGTCCTCACAGCCCGTCACGTCGGACTGGCTGATGCCCACGCCGTACCGTTCGTCCGAGATCGGGGCGTTCACGAAGCGCACCGCCTTCCCCTTCTGCGCGGCGAAGCCGGCCAGGATCAGGTCGTCGGTCGAGATGGCGTCCAGCGAGTTGTCCGTCAGCTTCGCCAGGCAGTCGCCGTACGACGCGGCCTTCACCAGATGCGCCGGGACGTTGCGCTCGACCGTCACGCGCTGCCACGACACCGACCCGTTCACCGCGCACAGGCGACGGCCGGACAGGTCGCGGACGTTGCGGATCCCCGCGTCGCTCGTACGGACCAGCGTGTCCTGGTGGGCCACGTAGTACGGGCCGGCGAAGCCGACCTTGGTCTTGCGCTCCGGCGTGATGGAGTAGCTGGAGATGACCAGGTCGACCTTGCCCGTCTGCACGGCGCTCTCGCGGGCGGAGTACTGCACGTTCTTGAATTCGACCTTCTTCGGCTTCTTCTCCATGTGCGCGCCGATATAGCGCGCGACGTCGATGTCGAAGCCCGCGAACGTCCCGTCGGGCTCGCGCAGGCCCAGGCCCGGCTGGTCCTTGGCGACGCCGATCACCAGCGTGTCCTTACCGGCGATCGACGTGCCCGAAGCCCCCGTGCCGCACCCGGCCACGGCGACCGCCAGCGCAAGCGCGGCGCCGATTCGACCTACTCGCATGACTCGCTCCCTCACCGGAACTCCGACAGCCGCGGTCGTACGCCGACCAGGATGAGCACCACAAGAATGACCGCGGCTGCCGGCAGGCCCACGCTCCAGCCGCCCAGTCCGTCGTCACCCGCCCGGATGGCGTCCGCGAAGGCCTTCTGGTGGATGGCCGTCAGCGACACGAGCGCCTGGTCGTACGAGGCGAAGTCCCGCGACGCCGTGTCCATGCGCAGCACGATCGCGGCGTGACGCCCGCCGGGGCTCGTCGCCAGCGACCGCAACCGGCTGTCGTCGTGCTGGACGCCCTCATAGCCCTGGAGCGTCTTGTCGAGCGCCGCGCTCTGCCCCGGCAGCGTGACGTGCTGCGCCTCGGCACCGAGGAAGCCCATGAAACCGGAGCGGGCGGCCACCCGCTGGTCGAGCTGCTTGTAGTACGCGCTGAGGTTCCCGGCCGGGACGTAGAGGATCTCCTGGGACTTGTCCAGGTACACCTGCTCGTACGTGTCGGCCAGGCTCGGGTCGAGCAGGTACCGGGTCTCGTCCGCGTTCGCGTTGTTGCTGATCGCCCGGGCGCGTGACAGCGACAGCACCGAGTCGAACCCGTCGTCCTTGGCCTTCCGCAACTGCGAGGCCTGGCTCGTCAGCACGCCGACGGTGACCGCGACGAGGACCAGGGTGGCCAGGGTCGCCAGCGCGAGCACCGGGTTGACCAGCCGCCGGAAGTGCAGGGCCAGGTAGCCCTGCAGCGCGACCAGCACGATGATGAGGATCGCGCCGGCGAGCAGCACCCACACGCGTCCCGTCAGCACCGCGGAGTGCTTGGACTCATACGTCCGCCGCACCGTCGTGCCGTTGTCCAGCGTGAGGTTGTACGCCTTGGGGAGTACGTCGAGCTTCATCAGGTCGGTGGCCTGGCGGTACAGCGCGCCGACCTCCGCGCTGGGCGGCCCGGCCGCGTGGCTCTGCCGCTGGTCCAGCTGCAGCG
>JAODNL010000393.1 GCA_025465405.1 Pseudonocardiales bacterium
TTCCGACCGCTTGCGTAGAGCCTCGGTCTCCTCATCGGTCAGCCGCAGAGTCATCGCCATGACGGGATGGTATCACTCTTGATACCATACTGGTCGAGCGACCCGGTCATCCGCCGACCTTCCTCCGCCGGTCCGGCACGACGGGCACGGAAGCAATGCACAACCTCGAACGTTGCTAGGCGTGAGGACGTTGCACAAGATCCCGCGACAGGAAGCTGGAGACCATGAAGATTCTGTACACAGCCGAGGCAGTCGTCGAAGGGGGACGAGAAGGACACGGCCGCACATCGGACGGTCGGCTCGACGTAGACCTCTCCATCCCCGAAGGGCTCGGCGGCCCGGGCGGCACCGGCACCAACCCGGAACAGCTATTTGCGGTCGGCTATGCCGCCTGCTTCCAGTCGGCGCTCCTGAACGTCGCCAACGGGCGGAAGTTGGACGCGTCCGACTCGCGCATCGCCTCGCAGGTGGGACTCGGACCGACCGGGCACGGCGGCATGGGCCTGACGGTTGCGCTCGACCTGCACGCGCCGCACCTGTCGTCAGCCGAGGCGGCCGACCTCATGGAGCGAGCGCACGAGCTGTGTCCCTACTCCAACGCCACCCGCGGGAACATCGAGGTCGAACTGACGGTGGACGGAGCGTCACTGGACGCCGCACGCGCTGCGTGACGTTTTCCTGACCGATCCACTACTTACGACCTAGGCAGCGCCACTCGTCTGGCGCGGAAGTCGATGGCATGTCGCCGGAGCGTAGACATCGCGTCACCCGAGACGCCGGCTGCAGACCGAGGGCGGGGTGCCACGCGTCCGAAACTGGAGCGAATCCTTGACCGCCTTTCGCCGCGTGAAAATGAATACTGCAGTTTCGCTCTCGGTACTCCGGGCTCTCGGCGGTGCAACGTGAGGCCGCGTGGATTGAATCCGAACGAACCCACCAGTCCCAAGGCGAGCGAACCATCGCCGGCGGCATCTCCATCACTCCAGATGAGCCCGCGTGGACCAATCACATCGGCGACCACGCCGTCATCCACCCGCGCCGACCCACGTTGATCCGCACCCACCGCTGCGCACCAGCTGTGCCGCGCGCCAGTCAGGTGGCAACGGCAGCGACCGCCTCAGCCTTGCGTACGGGCGCGATGGCGTCCTCGAGGTCCGCGATGACGGCGTCGGCCCCACGGCTCTCGGAGCGGTCGAGCCGGGCACCGGATTCACCGGGTACGTAAAGGTAGCTTCGCGCGATCACCGCTCGCGCCCGCCGAAGGCTCCGCCGCTGGCAAGATCCGCGATGCGCTGCGAGTCGTATCCCAACAGATCGCCCGCGTCCTCGTGGAGCGCCGGACCGCGACACGACGCGGCTCGGGTCGATCAACTCGTTCGACGCGGATCTGGCCGGCATCCGGCCCGGATGTCGGGTAGCGGACGGCGACCATCGAGCGGGAACGTTTTCTAGCCATGGCCGACCGGTCAGGTGACTGCGTGGCCGGCGATCGTGCCCTTGTCGTCCTCGCCGCCGGGAATCGCTTCGTAGTACGTGACGTCCAGTGGCTGGGCGAAGAGGTCTCCACCGTCGTCGCCAACCCGGGCCAGCGCGGTCTGGATGTGTTCGCTAGCGAGGTGGTCCTGCAGCAGCGGCCGGGATTCCCATCGCTCCACGAACACGAAGTGGCGCGGATCGTCGAGCCCGCGATGCAGGGCATAGAGCAGGCAACCGTTTTCGGCGTGTGATATCGCGAGGAGATCGGAGAGGAACTTCTCGGCCTCCGACTCCTTGCCCGGCTGCGCGATGAGCGACGCGATGACCACCACTTCTGACATGACAACTTCCCTTCGCCTCGTTCGGCTGATCGCTCGACATGAACTGATGTTGATGCACGCCGGTAGCGCCGCCAACGGTCTACCGACGGATTCCGGAAACTTCCGCCTCTTCGCTGTGTTCGTCTTCGGTGGGCGCGGCGGAGGGTGCAGGTGGCGGCGAGGACCGATGGCTGCCCTCGCCGATCCGCGCCAGTTGACGCGTCCGCGCGCGGGCCGCCTTGACTCGCGTTGCGTATCCCGAAAGGCCCACGGCAACCACGAGCACGGTGCCGTTGAAGACCGGCTGCACCCAGGAAGGCGCGCCGAGCTGTTGCAGGCCGGCGACGGCGACCGACAGCGTGTAGGCCGCGATAACGGTGCCGACCGGGTTGAACCGCCCGGGCTGGATCGCCGTCGCGCCGAGGAAGGCGCCGGCGAACGCCGGAAGCAGGTAAGCGCCCTCTCCACCGGGCACATCCGAGCCCAGCTGGCTGCCGAGGACGATGCCGGCCAGCGCCGCGAGAACCCCCGAGGCGATGAAGCTGGCGATGACGAGGCGGTTGGCTCGGATGCCACTGAGCTCGGCTGCGCGCCGGTTGCCGCCAACTGCGTAGAGGCGTCGCCCGATCGGCAGGCGGCCGAGCACGAACCACAGCAGCGCCGCGACAACCGTCATGTAAACGACTGGCAGGGGAATGCCCGCGACGCTGCCGCGCGCGATCCTGGTCAGTGACTGCGGTACGCCCTGGTAGATCGGCGAACCGCCGGTGTACCAGATGACCACTCCGCCCATCACCGTGCTGCTCGCCAACGTCGTGATGAAAGCGTTGATCTTGAACTGCACGATGATCAACCCATTGACGAGCCCGAGGACCGCGCCGGCGATCACCGAGAGCGGAACGGCCAGCACGGGCGGCAGTCCCTGTAACGCGCACAGACCCGTCACGAGCGCCTGGCCCACCCCGAGTATGCCGGCGACCGAGAGGTCGAACTCGCCGATGATCAGCGGCATCATGGCCGCGAGGGCGAGCAGTACAACGACGGCCTCGTTGTCGAGGATCGACCGGAAGTTGTCCCAGGTTGCGAAGCTGCTGGGCTTGGCCAGCGAGAACCCGACAACCAGCACGATCAGGATCAGGACCAGACCGTAGCGGGCGAGCCAGCTCGTGCCCTCAGAGCTGTTCACACGCCGGCCGAGCGGGATGCGCTGTAGCACCGCGAGCGGGAATCGATGTCGGTGGTCATGTTCCATAGGAAGCTCCTGTCAGTGCGGAGACCGAAATTTCGTCGCCCTCAAGGACCGCTGCCACTGCGCCCCGGCAGAGCACGACAGCCCGGTCGGCGACCTCGGCGACCTCCTGGAAGTCGGAGCTCGCCATGACGATCGACAGCCCATCGGGGCAGGCCTGCCGCAGCTTGTCGTAGATCACGGCGCGAGCACCGACGTCGACGCCGGCGGTGGGCTCGCACAGCAGCAGCAAACGTGGTCCGACGGCCATGTTGCGGGCAAGGAGCAGCTTCTGGGCGTTGCCGCCGCTGAAGACCGAGACCTGCGCGTCGCAGTTGCGTGGGCGGATGTCGAAGGCGTGCATCAGCTCTTCGGCCCGCCGCTGCTCACGCCGCCAGTTCATCGGCCGCAACCCGTGCTCCCCGGGGTTCGGGAACAGGTTCTCCCGAGCGGTGAGCGTAGAGGCCAGGCCAGCGGCCTGACGGTCGCTGGGAACCTGGCCGATCCCCCGCTTCAGCGCCCGAGCCGGATGAGACGGCCGGTAGTCCGCGCCGTCCAACCGAATGAAGCCGCCGTCGAACCGATGGGCACCGAACACGGCGTCGACGAGTTTGAGATGGCCGGCGTCGGCGAAGCCGGTGACGGCGACGATCTCGCCGGGAGCCACGTCGAAATCGACCGGTCCGAAGCCGGGGCCGCGGAAACCGACGAGTTCGAGGCGAGAACGCTTGCCTCGACGAGCGGGGCGGCTGCGCGGGGTTTCGGCGGGGAGCTTGCCGACGATCATTTCGATGAGGGCACGCTGGGTGAGTTCGGCGACGTCGCGCGTGCCGACCAGTGAGCCGTTGCGCAGGACGGTGACCCGATCGCAATGCGTCAGGACCTCGTCGATCCGGTGCGTGACGAGGATGCAGCTGATGCCGGCGCCGCGCAGCTTCTTCAGAATGGTCAGCAGCCGGCGAGCCTCACCGGCGGCGAGGCTCGCGGTGGGTTCGTCGAGCACGATGAGCCTCGCATTGAGGGCCAGGGCCCGCACGATCGCAACCGTGGCCTGCTCGGCGATCGACAGCTCGGCGACGAGCGCGTCGGGGTCCAGATCGATCTCGAGCTTGGCGAGCGCCTCTTGGGCGAGCGTGCGGGTGCGCTTCCAACTGATGCCGAACCGGCCGAGGGCATATCCGGCGTACTGGGCGATGTTCTCGGCGACCGTGAGCGAGGCGACCAGGCCAAGGTCTTGGTGAATGAAGACAACGCCTCGATCCGACATCGACCGCGGCGTGCGACCCCCCGGCAGCGGTTCACCGTCGAGCGTGATCGAACCGCCGTCCTCGTGGTCGACCGCGGCCAGGATGCGCACCAGAGTGGACTTGCCGGCGCCGTTCTCGCCGAGCAGGGCGTGGATCTCGCCGGGGTCGACATTGATGTCGACCCCGGCGAGCGCGGCCGTCCCGCCGTAGACCTTCGTCAGGTCACGAATCTCCAGCAACGGCTGCACGGCGATGCCCTCCTGCATAGTCAGCTGCGGCATGTCTACGACTGGTGCCACAGCTTGCTGTAGACGGAGGCGTAGTCGAAGAGCGTGAGGAACGCCCCGACGCCGCTGTTCGGCACGTTGGCCTTGGTGTACAGGTGCGCCAGGTACGGCAGAGTCGATGCGTCCGTGAACGGGGTCTTGTTCAGTCCGCGGATCGCCTGATCGACGGCCTGATACATCGCCAGCTCGGGGTCGACCGAACTGATCATCTCCTCGGAGCCGGCCCGCAGCGTCTGCAGGTTCACCGCATCGGCGTCGTCGGCGTAGATCTTGATGTCGCGGCCCGAGCTGCGAACCGCCTGCACGGCTGACGGCATGCCGACCGAGTACGGCAGCACCAGCGTGTTCATGTCCGAGTTGGCGTTGATGATGCCGGTCAGGATGTTGGCCGCCTTGGCGGAGTTCACGGCGTCGGTGATCTGCCAGGTGACGGTCTTGATCTTGCAGGTTGAGCACCCTTGCACGACCTGGACGAGATTGCCGATCTTTCGAATGATGGCCGGGAACGACTCGTCCTTGATGGCGACCACATTCGCCTTGCCTTCACTGTGCGCGACGATGCCGAACCCGAGTAGCTCAGCGGACAGACCGTTCGCGAAGTCGGCTGACGTGTCGAACTGGCCGGTGCCACCGGTGCGTGTGGGGTCGCACGTCGATACCGTCACGATCCCCGCCTTGCGGGCCTGCTCGAGCTTGTCGGCGACCTGCGTGGCGGTGATGCAAATGCCGATGATCGCGCTCGGGTGCAGGGCGAGCGCGCTGGACATCGCCTGATTGATGTTCTGGATGTCGGCTGCGCCGTTGATGTTCACCAACGAGGTCTTGAAGCCGATCTTGCCGGCGATCCGCGCGCCGGCTTGGGCGGTCTCGTTGCAGACCAGCGCGCCGCAGGAGACGAAGGCGATGCTCTTGCCGGTCGGCACCGGCGGCGTCGTCGTGGGGCCGCGCCAGGTCGTCATGACCTTGAGCTGGTCGGCCGGCGTGAAGTTGTTCGTCGCGGCGTAGACGACGCCGTTCTCGGCGTCCTGCGTGATCTTCTGCGCCTGCTGGACATACGCGTCGGCCGACGTTCCGCCGCCGGAGGATTTCGGTTCGGGTGAGGTGTAGGCCGCGCCGGAGCTGCTGGTGCAAGCGGCGAGACTCGCTGCGATGACCGCGGTCGCAACAGCGGTCACCACCGTTCGAACGCGGGTCCTCGATGTCACGTACCGTCTTGGAAGTCTCACTTGAACTCCATCTCTCTTGGTTGCGTGTCGGGGTGCGCGTTCGGTGCACCGGCCCACGGAACCGTTTCGGCTGAGCCGCCTGCTCACCCGGTTGACCGGATGGGTGCCCTCCAGCGGCGTGCTGGTCATCGGCTCGGCACCGAGTCGTTGGGGTGACTCGCGAGTCCGCTCTGTTCGGGCATGTACAGCGTCGAGCTGTTGTTCCAGTCGGACTGTTCGTTGTCGTCCGACCAGCGCCTACTCGCGGCGACGATCTCCGGCGAGAGCTCGCTCATCGTGCGGTAGTTGCACTCGATGACGTTGCCCGCCGTGTCCCTGATGTACATCTGCACCGCGCCGTCGGGCATCTCGTAGAGGTGGTTCGGGAAGGTCGAGCGGTCCATGTGGCCTTCCCGATCGGCCCGCCAATACAGCGCCTCGAACTGCTCCCGCCTCTCGATGGCTACCCCGAAGTGGTAGGCGGACGACGGCTGGCTCGGATGCTCGACCAGGTGCACCTGCACCTTGCCCATGAGCAGCCACGCAACCGGCACTGGGAAGTTCGGCGACGGCACGACTCGCGCGCCGAACCAGTCCTGGTAGAAGGCGCTGGCTCGGTCGACGTCCTCGACCGGCACCGCCACGTGATTGACGTAGTACACCTGTTCGCTCCTCTTGCGAGACGTAGTCGGGTCAGGCGACTGGTTGTCAGTCAGCTCTGTTGAGGACGAAGGACCTGCTGTGCGCCTCGGGTTGTCACCGACCGTTAATGGCGTTGAAACGAGTGAAGCGTCGCGCTGGCCGGCGATGCTGTCCAATACTTGTTTTGCGCGTTGCCATAGCCAGGGGCTATCAATAAGGTGCGGCGTATGAACCTTCGCCAGCTCCAGTACTTCGTCACCGTGGTCGACGAGGGCAACTTCACCCGCGCCGCGCAGCGCTTGTACGTCGCCCAACCGTCGCTGTCCAAGCAGCTCGCCGCTCTCGAGGCTGAACTGGGCGGACCACTGATCGAACGGCTGACTCGCGGGATCCGACTCACGCCCTCCGGCAAGGCCTTTTTGCCGGAGGCCCGAGCCGCCACGTTGTCCGCCGAGCGGGCCCGACGAGCCGCCCGGATGAGTCACGATCTCGAGGTCGGCGAGCTGGAAGTCGCGACCGTACTGTCGATCGCGGTCGGTCTACTGCCCGGCTCGATCCGAACGCTGCGCGAGAAGCACCCTGGAATCATCGTCGTGTTGCGGGAGTATCTGCGCCGAGAGGTGCTCGAAGAAGAGGTGCGCAGCGGTGTCGCCGACATCGCGATCGGGCCGAGACCGCGGGCGTGGGACGGGCCGGCTGCCTCCCTCGGTTGGGAGGAGTTCGTGATCGTCCTCCCCGAGGGCGACCCGTTGCTGGACCAGACCGGCCCACTCGAGTTGTCCGACCTCGCTGATCGGCGATGGGTGCTCCCGGCGCCCACGGCCGGCCTTGCGCCACTCATTGCCGCTGTGTGTCGTGACGCCGGGTTCGTTCCGCAACCTGCGGTCCACTCCTCGCAGGTCGAGGCGCTGGCCCGCTTCGCTGCCTGCGGGCTGGGCCCGACGATGCTGCCGAGCAATGTCGTCGCACCGGATCTGCAGCACCTGATCCGGCGGTTGCGTCGACCGATGGCTCGCGAGCTGGCCGCCTACACGCGCACCGAGTGGTCTCCGCTGGCAGGAGCATTCCTTGAAGCGCTGTGGAAGGCGAATTCGGCGCGGCGACCCAAGAACGCCTACGTCGCCCCATAGCCGCACCCGCCGGCGCTGCAGACCGTCCCGCGCGCGATCGGACGCAACGATCGCCGGTCCGGCGCCGGATAGCCAGTGGCTATGAGAAAGCGAGAAATGACTATTGGACAGCATCGCTGGCCGAGAGCAACGCTGTCCTGGTCCGACGTCGACGAGGTTCTTTAGGGAGATGGGTTGATGGGCAGCATTCGCGACATGGAGCTTGGACGGTTCGGGGTCTGGACCTTCGACTTCGAATACCAGCCGGCCGCGCAGCTGCGCGATTCGCTTCAGGAACTCGAGCAGCGGGGATGGCGAGCGGTATGGGTTCCTGAGCTGTTCGGCCGCGAGGCGCTAACGCACGCTGCTTACCTGCTGTCCTGCACCGAACGAATGCACGTCGTCAATGGCATCGCCCAGATCTGGGCGCGCGGCGCCCAGTGGATGCACGGCGGCGCCCTGCTGCTGGCCGACGCCTTCCCCGACCGGCACGTGCTCGGCCTCGGCTTCGGCGGAATCTCGCGGCCGGGGACAACACCACTGGCAGCGATGTCGGCCTACCTGGACGAGATGGATGCGCTCGAGACGCCGAACCCCAAGCCCGAGGCCCAAATGCACCGGATCCTGGCGGCCTACGGACCGAAGATGCTCGCGATGGCGCGCGATCGAAGCGCCGGCGCCCACACCTACCACGTCACCGTTTCCCACACGGCGCAAGCGCGCGAAATCCTCGGGCCGGACGCGTTCCTCGGCGTCGAGCACCCAGTGCTGTTCGAGACCGACCCCGAGAAGGCGCGCGCGATCGCGCGCGAGCACCTGCACCCGTACTTGAATCAGCAGTACAACATCGCGAAGTTCCGCCGGCTCGGCTACTCGGAGGACGAGATTGGCAACGGTGGCAGCGACCGCATCGTCGACGATCTCGTATTTTGGGGCGACCTCGGCACCATCGTGGACAGGCTGCACACCCACGTTCAGGCTGGTGCCGACCACGTCGGCGTGCAGGTGATCGGCATCGAACCGGGCCAGTCCGCGATGGCGCATTGGCGCCGTCTCAGCGACGCGCTCCTGCCGCAGACCGTCAGCGCCTGATTGGCGCTGGCGAGTGGAGAAAGTCTTCAAGTCGGCCGCGGCCGCGGTGATCTGATGTGCCGGCTGCTGGCCACGATGCTGCAGTTGCTCGTCGACTCCGAAGCCGCGGCGTTCATCGGCGCTCAGCCATGCGATCGCAGCTCGGCCCGCACCACGCCCGCTTTCGTACGCGACGGCACCAGAGCACCGCAGATCGAGATTGTTACCAGGACGTCCTATCCGGCTCGGATTGGCGCCAATGGCGTCGAGCCCGTACCCAGTCGGCCTCGACCTGCGGGTGGTGCGGCCGCCCGATCGAGTACAAGGCTCGCGGGCGCATTCCCAAGCAGTGCTCCGCAGCTTGTCGGCAGCGAGCGTGGGAGCAGTCTCGGGCGGCTACCTCAGGGCGCTCCGCGGTCCAGGTGGTCGAGCGGCGCGTCGAGATCCCGGTCGAGAAGCAGGCCCCGCCTCCGGCCCGTCCGCGGCACACGGAGTGGGTCGAAGCGTTCGAGCGGCGCCGGTCCATCCATCGCCGAGCAGGTGGCCATTGAGTGTTGACGTCGTATGAGCATGTGATCGCGACCCTGGACTTGTCACCCCTGCTCCGAAGTGGGGGCGCAAGGTTTCGGAGGCTCTACACCGCCGTGACCCGGCCCGTTCGGCTGGCAGCTCAGCTGATACGGAATACGCACACGGTTGCTGTCCGCCCCGAAAGTGCTTCGCTCCAGATATTTTCCGAATCACGAAGCAAGTCGTCCCTGCCCCGCTTCTGGGCGGGTTAACCGGGTCGGCGGGGCAGTAAACCCGACCCAGGTCCAGATCGGTAACGAAGTCCGCCCGCTGGCAAATGTCGGCCCGAAGAGCGGTCACGCGGGCTCGTGGACGTCGACCAGGCCTTCGAGCCCCGCGAGGTCGCTCGGGTTGCGCGTCCACAACGTCGCCTGGTGAGCGGCGGCTGTCGCAGCGATCAGCAGATCGGCGACGCGCGCTCCCGGTTGCCGCCTTGCCGCCACCACTGCCGCGGCCAAGCGGCCATACTCACGTGCCACCGACCCGTCGACCGGAAGCGCATCGAAGGTCTTTTCGATGATGCTCAGCCGACGAAGCCGCTCAGCCCGCACCGCCGGCGCAGCTGCCACGAGAACACCGAAATGAAGCTCCGCAAGCGAGACCGCGGAGATGGCGACGTCGGCGTCGATCAAGCCGGGATCGGGACCTAGCAAGACGCTGGTGTCGAGGATGACCTTCATCGAGTGAACGGGTCGGCCACCGTGCCGTCGACCGCGTCTCGATCCAGCGCCCAGTCCTGGTCGGCTGCGCCACGAAACACCTCGGCGATGTCCGCGCCCCGACGCCAACGGTTGCGGTGCACCGGGCCCAACTCAGCCACCTCACGCCCAGAGACCGTCACCGTGATGGTCTCACCGGCCTCGGCCTGCCGCACCAGCTCGCTGGCCTGCTGTCGCAGCTCTCGCAAACCCGTCGTCGTCATAGAACCTACGCTAGCACATGTGCTACCCACGCACAGCCGGCATGCTGCACGGCTGTGTCGGGCGGTGCGCGATGTATCTCGTCGCGCGTCCACTGCCAGTCCGCGGTCCCGGATCGATAGAAGGTGAACGGGCTTGTGCTTCGGCGTCGACCGAGATGAGCGCTACGGTCGTCGGCTCGTCCGCGGTAGCGGCAGCCTCGAGTCCGACACCTTCGGCGGCGGCATGCGCGCGCAGGATGCGGCCGAAGGCCTCGTCCGACAGTCGTGCCATCAGCGAAAGCCGCTGCCCAAGGCGTGCCAGCCCGATCGCCACGTTCTATGGGCCGCGACCGGAACGGCGTGGTAGTTGTCCGGCGGTCCGGACGGTGACAGGCCGATCAACGCTTCGCCGATCACGTGATAGTCGGGCGCGGGTCCGGCGATTCAGCCATTGACTGCCCCGGCGCGCGGGATCTCGCCGGACCCGCGCATGATCAGACGGGTCGACACGACGTGGGTCCGCGACGCTGATTCGTCACCGTCGAGCCGGCGAAACAGGATCTCGGCGGCGAGACCGCCGAGGCGTTCGATGTCCTGCGCGATGACCGAGATACCCGGTCGCAACAGGTCGGCGAGGGGGAAGTCGTCGAATCCGACGAGCGCCACCGAGTCCTCCATACCGAGCAGCCGCAGCGCTCGGCTCGCCCCGATGGTGACGAGGTTCTGACTCGCGAAGATCGCCGTCGGCGGCTCTGGTGGCTCGAGCATGCGGGTCGTCGCGGCTATGGCTTCGTTCACGGTGCTGATCTCGGAGTCGACGATCGTTTCGTCAAGCTCGACGTGGGCGACTTCCAACGCGTGGCGGTAACCGGCGAGTCGCTGCGCAGCTGTCGAGATCGAGGTGCGGTCGCCGAGGTAGCCGATCCGGCGATGCCCATGATCGAGCAAATGACGCACGGCCATATCGGCGCCGGTGATGTTGTCAGAGACAACGGCGTCGGCGTCGAGCAACTTCGGCTCGCGGTCGACGAACACAAAACGGGTGCCTGCGCTGCGCTCACTCTGGAGGTAGCTGTGGTCCTGTCCGCACGGCACGATGATCAGCCCGTCGACACGACGGTCGATCAGCGCTCTGCTCAGCTCATGCTCGCGGACCGGGTCCTCATCGAGGCTGCCGACCAGGACGACGACCCCGCGCTTGTGCGCCACGTTCTCGACGGCACGCATGAGTGAAGCCGAGAACGGGTTCGCCGAGTCCTCGACGAGCATCCCGATCGTCGCGGTGCGGCGGTCACTTCGCCGCAAATTGCTGGCTGCGAGGTTTGGGCGATAGCCGAGCTTGCCCGCCGCGTCGATGACACGTGCCGCGAGCGCGGGGTCGACCGTGCTCACGCCGTTGACAACCCGCGACACCGTCTTCAAGGACACCCCGGCCAGCGCGGAGACGTCCCGCATCGTCGGCCGAGTGCGCATCGCTACCTGCCGCTGAGCATCTTCAGACATCGTTATCCCACGTTGGTGTTGGCGTACCCGGGTCCTTTTGAGCCAGATCCTATTGTGTATTGACTCACATTGCCTAGAGGTGGACTATCGCTGAGACAACGTTATCCCGACCGTTGAATCGGCCCCGACGAGAGGCTCAGTCCATGAAATTGGTTTCCACCAATCCATCCCGTCGCCTGCGCGGCGGCGCGGGAGTGCGGCTCGGGATCGCCTTGGCCGCGTGCGCGACGCTCGCACTTTCCGCCTGCAGTTCGTCGAAGAAGACCGCCAATCCCGGCAGTTCGGGCGCAAGCGGCAAGGCGGTCGGAGTCTCGCTGATCCTGAAGACGCTGACGAACCCGTACTTTGTCTCGATGGCGAGCGACGCCAAGGCCGCGGCCGCGAAGGACAACGTCAAGCTCACCGTCGCTGCGGGCAGCAAGGACGGTGACACCCAGGCGCAGATCAGCGCCATCGACAACGCGATCTCGCGCGGCGACAAGGGCATCCTCATCACCACGAACGGCGACGCCGTCAATGCGGCCCTGAACCAGGCCAAGCAGGCCGGCCTGTTCGTGATCGCGCTCGACACCTCGACCAACCCGGCGTCGGTCGCAGACATCACGTATGCGACGGACAATGAGCAGGCCGGAAAGCTCGACGGCCAGTACGCCGCCGCCACACTGGGTGGCAAGCCCGCGGTGATCGCGATGCTCGATCTGTTCAACAACCAGGTCGTGTCGGTCGACATCCAACGCGACCACGGGTTCCTCGAGGGCATGGGCATCGACCCGGGAAGCACGACGCAGAACGCCAAGGAGGCGAAGTCGGGCAAGTACTCGGGTGGCACTTACACGATCGCGTGCCACCAGCCGACGCAGGGCGCGATCGACGGCGGCCGCTCGGCGATGGAGAACTGCCTGTCGGCCAACCCGAACATCAATGTCGTGTACGCGATCAACGAACCGGCCGGTGAAGGTGCCTACAACGCGCTCAAGTCAGCGGGCAAGACCAGCCAGGCGTTGATCTTTGCGATCGACGGAAGCTGCGCGGGCCTGAAGTTCGTCACAAGCGGCGAGTTCGCCGCAGACGCGACGCAGTACCCGGGCAAGATGGCCAGCCTTGGCGTGGACGCGATCGCCAAGCTTGCACGCGGTGGCTCCAAGCCCACGGTCACCAGCGGTAAGAGCTTCTTCGACACGGGCACCAAGCTGGCTGCGGCTAAGTCCGCAGGCGGTCTCGCCGTCCAGTCTCCGTCGGATGCCGCATCCGCATGCTGGGGAAGCTGACCCCGATGACCGAGGCGCGAGGTGCGCCAGCAGGGCCGCGGCGCACCTCGCACCACCGGACCCATTGTGTCGGGGTATCTGTCCGTAGAACCCTTGACTGAGTCCGACAACCCGTCAGGCCGAGGCTCGAGAGGATCCACGTGAGCACTGCACTGGGCCGAGGCACGGCGCCCACCACCGCTGCCGACGAATTCCTGAACCGGCCCGTCACCATCGCGCAAAGGGTGCATTCGGTTCTGCACCGGCAGCCCGCCCTCAGCCCAGCCATCGTGCTGGTGCTGGCAGGCGTGGCGTTCAGCTTTCTGAGCCCCAGATTCCTGACCGCGACCAACCTCTCGCTGGTCTTCCAGCAGGTCGCTGTCGTCGGTGCACTCGCAGCCGGGCAGACCCTGATCATCCTCACCGCGGGCATCGACCTTTCGATCGGCGCCGTCATGGTGCTGTCTTCGCTAGTGATGTCCAAGCTCGCCTTCGACTCGGGCGTCCCCGGCGTCTTCGCACTGTTAATCGGTGCTGCCGTCGCGATACTCGCCCAAGCTGTCAACGGACTTCTCGTCACAAGGATCAAGCTGCCGCCGTTCATTGTCACGCTCGGGACACTGAGCATCTTCACGGCAATCACCCTGATCTACGCCAAGGGTCAAACGGTGCAGCTGAGCCCGAACAGCTTCCTGTTGTGGAGTGCCAAGACCGTGACCGTCGGTTCGCTCAAACTGACTACCGGCGTGTTGCTCATGGTCGGGCTGTACATCGTCATCGGATTCGCGCTGCGCTACACGGCGTGGGGGCGGCATCTCTATTCGGTCGGTGACGACCCCGAGGCGTCGCGACTGAGCGGCATCCAGGTCAACAGGGTGATCCTTAGCGCCTACATGGTCGCGGGTGTCGCTGTCGCGGTTGCGGCGTGGATCCTCGTCGGCCGGGTGGGCGGCGGCGATCCGAACAGCGGCATCAACGCAAACCTGCAATCCATCACGGCTGTGGTCATCGGCGGCACGAGCCTGTTCGGCGGTCGGGGGCGCATCATCGGCTCGCTGATCGGGGCGCTCATCGTCCAGGTCTTCGTCAACGGTCTGGCCCTTGCCGGGTACGACCCGAACTACCAGGTGCTCGCCGTCGGTGTGCTCGTCATCGTCGCCGTGTCGGTCGATCAGTGGATCCGGAGGGTGAAGGCATGACCATGGGCTCCCCAGTGCTCGAGGCGAAGGGCCTCGTCAAGTTGTTCGGACGGGTGGTCGGCCTCGCCGGCGTGGACCTGACGCTGTATGCAGGTGAGGTTCTCGCGGTGATCGGCGACAACGGCGCCGGCAAGTCGACGCTGATCAAGTGTCTGTCCGGCGCGATGATTCCGGATGAGGGCGGCATTCTCGTCGACGGAGCGCAGGTCAACTTCAAGCGGCCTCAGGACGCCCGCGCGGCCGGCATCGAGACCGTCTACCAGACCCTTGCCGTCGCTCCCGCGCTCGACATCGCCAGCAACCTCTTCCTCGCTCGCGAGCTACGTCGCAAGGGACCACTGGGATCGGTGCTGCGCATGCTCGATACGGGCGAGATGCGCCGGCAGTCCGTCGAGCACATCAACCGGCTCGGCATCAGCACGCTGCAAAACATCAACCAGGCCGTCGAGACGTTGTCGGGCGGCCAGCGGCAGGCCGTGGCTGTCGCGCGGGCCGCGGCATTCGGCGGCAAGGTCGTGATCCTGGACGAGCCCACGGCCGCGCTCGGCGTCCGCGAGACGGGTCAGGTTCTCAAGCTCATCCGAGATCTTCGCGAGCAGGGCCTCGGCGTCATTCTGATCAGCCACAACATGCCGAACGTCTTCGACGTCGCGGACCGAATCCACATCCAGCGACTGGGGCGCGGTGTCGGCGTCATCACGCCGAAGTCCCACTCGATGGAGGAAGCCGTCGCCATAATGACCGGCGCAAGGACCTTGGATCCCGCTGTTTAGACGCCGACAATTCGCGTAGCGCGACGCTGTTGGGGTGCAGCTCGACGGTCCTCACGATCGGCGGGCACGCTGGGCTCCGATCTGTGGTGCACCTACTTGATCGGCGTGCTCGGGCGGCTCGTCGGCTTCGAGGGAGCTCACCGGGGTCCGGCGGCCGGTCGACGGCTACGAATTCGTAGTACTGGAACTCGCCCATCGACTCACGCCCGGCCGGTCCGCTTCGACCAATGCCGGCAGGCCTCGATCAGTCGGCGCCGTCGAGCCTCGCGAGAACGCCTTGGAGAACCGTCTGCCGCGTCAAGCACGACGCAGGGATTTGCAGCCGTCGTTCGCGGCGGGCGCGGGGCACAGCAATGTCAGCTTTCCGGCGCGCGCTGCCGTTCGACGGCGCCCCCGGGATGCTTCGGCAGCGAGTGCTCGGCGCGCCAGAGTCCCGGCGGTGACCCGTGGGCGCGCCTGAACGCTCGACTGAACGCCTCCTCGGCGTCGTAGCCCACGCGGTGCGCCACGCATGCGCCACTCCGTGAGGTAACGGATCGGCGAGCGTCCAAGCATCTGGCGGAATCGGGCATCGAGCACTGAGCGCGAGACCGCCGTCGCTCTCGCGAGTTCAGGCACCGTCCACCTTCGTTCGGGAAAGTTGTGCATGAGCGCGATCGCCGGCGACAGCACCGGGTCGTGCAGCGCCGCCACCCAACCGCGTTGCACCGCAGGCGCGGTTGCCAGGTGCAGGCGCAGGATCTCGACCAGGAGAAGCTCGGGCAGTCGCGTCGTCGCGGTCGCGGACCCGGACGGTGACGCGCTGGTCTGCTGCCGTTTGGCCTTCGGGACACGAGGCGGACTCCGCAACACGGCGATGCCGACATCAGCCAACACGGCGTCGAGGCTCGCCGTGAACTTGGGGTCTTCCTGTCGGCTTGACAGCGTCGCGTGCGAGGGCGCCAGCTTTGGTGTTTGTCTCGCCCTCGGCGACCCTGCCCCGAACTGGTAGGCGAGCACCCGAGACAACCGGGGCCGGCGTTTTGTCAGAGCGTGCTGTTGCACGATAGCCACCCCGCTGGTCAAGATCCGCTCGGCTGCCTCAGAACGGTGGCGGCCCGAGGATCTGGATTGCTCCGGTCTGTGCTGCGGCGGCGCCAACGCGTGCGAAGTCGACGGCCGTTGCGGGCTCGCCCGGCACCATCGGCTCGCTGGCCAGGCGGTAGAACGC
>JAODNL010000402.1 GCA_025465405.1 Pseudonocardiales bacterium
GCCGGCCGCCGGCCGCGCCGGTCGCGCGGGCAGCTCGCCGAGATCCAGCGCCACGGAGATGGCGTCGCGAAGCGCGACCGCCCGCAGCGGGTCGTCACCCCCGCTGACGGCCACAGTGAGACCGTCGCGGCGCAGCGTGGCCGGCGTTCGCGCGCTGCCGCCTGCGGCCGCGTCCGCGCGGACGCAGAAGATCGCCCGATCCTCGGCCGCCGCGACGACCGTCGCGTTGACCGCGGCGTCGTCTGTGCAGGCCAGCGCGAGCCACGCGTCGTCGAGATCAGATGGGGTGAATGCGCGACGCGCCAAGGAGACGTCAGCGGCCGCCAGCTCGTCGCTGATCTCCGGTGCGACCACCAGGACGTCGGCACCGGCGTCGAGTAGCGACCGAACCCGCCGGGTCGCGACCGTCCCACCGCCGGCGACGACCACCCGGCGGCCGGAGAGATCGAGCAGTAGCGGGAATCCGGTCATGGCGCCATTGTCCCGGTCAGTGTCGCCAGCGGACGCTCGATCGGGGCAGCGGCCTCACGGTGTCGCTGAAGTGATCATGCCGGCGGCCATCGTGGCGCCGCTGTGCGGGTCGACCAGGAGGAACGCTCCCGTCGACCTGCTCGTCGCGTAGGGGTCCGCGACGATCGGTTCGGCCAGCCGGACGCGGATCGTGCCGATGTCGTTCAGCGCCAGCTCGTCGGCGGCCGCGCTCGTCAGGGTGGTCACGTCGAGACGGCTCTGGACGCCGTCGACGACCGCGCGGACGTCGCGCGTCGTGTGCCGAAGCGCGAGGCGGTCCCCCGCGCGCAGCGGTCGGTCGGACAGCCAGCACACGGTGGCGACAACGTCGCGAGTGACCGCGGGCAGCGGCTCGCGGTCCACGGCGATGAGGTCGCCGCGTGCGATGTCGATGTCGTCGGTCAGCCGAACCACCACCGAGCGTCCGGCCTCGGCCACGTCCAGGCCGCCGTCAGGCGTGTCGATGCCCGCTACCGTCGTCCGCTGCCCCGACGGCAGCACCACGACTGGGTCGCCTGGGCGCAGCGGACCGGCCTCGACCCGTCCCGCGTAGCCGCGGTAGTCGGGATGGCTGGCCGTGCGGGGCCGAGCCACCAGCTGGACCGGGACGCGGGCCGGGACGCCGGCCGCCGCGCGCGGCGCCACGTTCTCGAGGAACTCGAGCAGGGCCGGGCCGCCGTACCAGGCCATCGCCGTCGATCGCTCGACGACGTTGTCACCCGTCAGGGCCGCGATTGGGATCGGCGTGAACGTGGCCAGGCCGAGGCTGTCGGCCGCCGAGCAGAATTCACGCACGATGCCGTCGAACACATCCTCGGCGTAGTCGACGAGATCCATCTTGTTCACAGCCAGCACGACGTGTTCGACGCGCAGAAGGGTCGCCACGGCAGCGTGCCGCCTGGTCTGCTCGACGACACCGGACCGTGCGTCCACGAGGATCACCGCGACATCGGCGGTCGACGCACCGGTCACGGTGTTGCGGGTGTACTGCACGTGTCCAGGCGTGTCGGCCAGGACGAACGAGCGCTTCGCGGTCGCGAAGTAGCGGTACGCGACATCGATCGTGATGCCCTGCTCGCGCTCCGCGCGCAGACCGTCGACGAGCAGTGCGAGGTCCGCGCCGTCATAGCCCCGCCGTTCGCTGGCGACCTCGACGGCCGACAGCTGGTCGGTGAGGACCGCCTTCGCGTCGTGCAGCAGCCGCCCGACGAGCGTGGACTTGCCGTCGTCGACCGATCCGGCGGTCACGACGCGCAGCAGCTGACCGGGCATGGCTAGAAGTACCCCTGCCGCTTGCGGTCCTCCATGGCCGCCTCGCTCGAGCGGTCGTCCGCGCGGGTAGCACCGCGCTCGGAGATCGTCGACTCGGCGGTCTCGGCCAGCACCGCGACGACGTCCTTCGCCGAAGACAAGACCGCGCCGGTGCAGGTGGCGTCACCGACCGTGCGGTAGCGGACCCATTCGGTCGTGACCGTCTCGCCGTCGCGGGGCGGTGTCCACTCAGTGACGCCGAGCAGCATGCCGTCGCGGTGCACGACCTCGCGCTGGTGCGCGTAGTAGATGCCAGGTACCTCGATGCCCTCGCGTTGGATGTAGGCCCAGACGTCCAGCTCGGTCCAGTTCGAGATCGGGAAGACGCGCACGTGCTCGCCCGGCCGGTGCCTGCCGTTGTAGAGGTCCCAGAGCTCCGGCCGCTGGTTACGCGGATCCCACTGGCCGAAGTCGTCGCGGACGCTGAACACCCGTTCCTTGGCGCGGGCCTTCTCCTCGTCGCGACGGGCACCGCCGAGCACGGCGTCGAACCGGTGCGCGCTGATGGCATCGAGCAGCGTCACGGTCTGCAACGGGTTGCGTGTCTGACCAGGCGTCTCGTGCACCCGCCCGGCGTCGATCGACTCCTGCACGCTGGCCACCGTGAGCACGAGGCCGAGCTGCGAGAGGTGCCGATCGCGGAACTCGATCACCTCAGGGAAGTTGTGGCCGGTATCGACGTGCATCACCGCGAACGGCACGCGCGACGGCCAGAACGCCTTCGCCGCCAGGTGCAGCATGACGATGGAGTCCTTGCCGCCGGAGAACAGGATCACCGGTCGGTCGAACTGGCCGGCGACCTCGCGGATGATGTGGATCGCCTCGTCCTCGAGGTCGGTGAGCCAGGTGTCGTCGAGACGAACTGCGGCGGAGTCGATGGTCGCGGTCATGCGAAGTCCCTTGGGTGTCGAGCGATGTCGGCTGCGGACACGCGGTCGGCGGTCCTGGACAGGCAGCGTGCGATCGGCTCGTCGCGGCACCGAGGGCGCGACTGGTCGGGGAGCCGATCAGCTCGACGTACGACACGCCGCGCTGACGACGCGCTGCAGATCCACATGCAGGCGCGCGACGAGCACAACGGCGGACATCGTTCCATCGTCGCACACCCCGGCCGGAGGAACCACGCGACGCCGGTCACCGCCGGTGCCGGACTCGCCGTGCCTGATACCGGTGCGCGGTCGTCGGTCTACGCCGGCATCAGGCTCCGTATCAAGGTTGCCGGCCGGCGGGTGTGAGATTTCGGCGAGATTTCGCTTAGGCCCGCGGCTGTGGGATCCTCGGGGTATGCATCGACGGGCTGGATTCGCGCTCACCGCGCGTCGCCATGTCGATTTGCAGCGCGTCATCGCTGCCGCGTGTCGAATGTCGGCCTGACCCGGACCCCGCAAGCGGGCTACCGGTCACACCGACTGCTGGAATTCGATACCGGAAGGAACGCGCCATGCCTGCGCGCAAGGGACAGGGCCAGTGGGCCCTCGGATACCGCGAGCCGCTCAATCCGAACGAGCGCGCCAAGCGGGACAACGACGGTCTCAACGTGCGCCAGCGGATCATCGACATCTACCAGCACACCGGTTTTGCCGGGATAGACCCGGGCGACCTGCGTGGGCGGTTCCGGTGGTACGGCCTCTACACCCAGCGCCGGCAAGGCATCCCGGGCGGTCAGACCGCGACGCTCGAGCCCGAGGAGCTCGAGGACGAGTTCTTCATGATGCGAATCCGCATCGACGGCGGCGCCCTGACCAGCGACCAGCTGCGCGCCGTGGCCGACATCTCCACCAGCTACGGCCGCGACATCGCCGATATCACCGACCGCCAGAACGTCCAGCTGCACTGGATCC
>JAODNL010000435.1 GCA_025465405.1 Pseudonocardiales bacterium
TGATGAAGGTGCTGCTGCAGGGCACCCGTTACCCCGCTGCCGAGGCCGTCGCGCTCGGGATCGTCGACGAGGTGGCGGCCACACCACAGGGGATGTTCGACGCCGCGCGGGCCTGGATCAAGGCTAACCCCGAGGCGGTGCAGCCGTGGGACGCGCCCGGTTACAAGATGCCCGGCGGCACGCCGTCCAGCCCCTCGCTCGCCGCCGTGCTGCCCGCCTTCCCCGCGAACCTGCGCAAGCAGCTCAAGGGCGCACCGATGCCGGCTCCGCACCACATCATGTGTGCGGCCGTCGAGGGGGCACTCGTCGATATCGACACCGCGCTGACGATCGAGGGCCGCTACTTCCTCGATCTCGCTCGCGGCCAGGTCGCGAAGAACATGATCCAGGCATTCTGGTTCGACCTGAACTCGATCAAGGCAGGCGGCTCGCGGCCCGAGGGGTATCAGCCGCGGCCGGCGACGAAGGTGGCGGTGCTCGGCGCCGGCATGATGGGCGCCGGGATCGCCTACGTCAGCGCGCGGAATGGCATCGACGTGGTGCTCAAGGACGTCTCGCTCGAGGCGGCCGAGAAGGGCGTGGACTATTCCCGCCAGCTGCTGGACAAGGCGGTGTCGCGCGGGAAGCTCACCGAGGCCAAGCGCGACGAGGTGCTGGCCCGCATCACACCCACCGCCGACTACGCGGACCTGGCGGGCTGCGACCTCGTCGTCGAGGCGGTTTTCGAGAAGCAGTCGCTCAAGCACGAGGTGTTCGGCCAGACCGAGCCGGTGGTTGCCGCGGATGCCCTGCTCGGCTCGAACACGTCGACGCTGCCGATCACCGGGCTGGCCGAGGGCGTGCGGCGCAAGCAGGACTTCATCGGCCTGCATTTCTTCTCCCCCGTCGACAAGATGCCACTGCTCGAGATCATCAAGGGCGACCAGACATCCGAGGCCGCGCTGGCCCGCGCCCTCGACTACGCCGCGCAGATCAAGAAGACACCGATCGTCGTCAACGACAGCCGCGGCTTCTTCACCAGCCGGGTGATCGGCACGTTCGTCAACGAGGCGCTGGCGATGCTCGGCGAGGGCGTCGCGCCGAGCACCGTCGAGCAGGCCACCACGCAAGCCGGATACCCGGTCGGCGCGCTGCAGCTGGCGGACGAGCTCAACCTGGAACTGTTCCTCAAGATCCGCAATGAGGCCCGCGAAGCGGTCGAGGAAGCCGGCGGTTCGTACCCGCGGCACCCGGCCGAGGACGTCGTGGAAAAGATGGTCGAGCTGGGCCGCCCCGGCCGGCTCCGGGGCGCGGGCTTCTTCGATTACGACGAGGCCGGCAAGCGCGTCGGACTGTGGCCCGGGCTGGCCGATGTCTTCCCGACGCGGGCCAATCCCGCCGAGGTCGACCTGCACGAGCTCGAGGAGCGGATGCTCGTGATCGAGGCGGTCGAGTCGGCGCGCTGCGTCGAGGAGGGCGTGATTGTGACGACGGCCGATGCGAATATCGGCTCGATCATGGGCATCGGCTTCCCGCCGTGGACCGGTGGCGTCCTGCAGTACATCAACGGCTACCCCGGCGGCGTCGCCGCGTTCGTCGCGCGGGCCGATGCCTTCGCCGAGGCGCACGGTGAGCGGTTCACGCCGAACCCGCTGCTGCGCAAGAAGGCCGAGAACGGCGAGACGTTCTGAGCACGGCGTCCGGGCCGCTCGCGGGCGTCCGCGTCGTCGAGCTGCCGGCGATCGGGCCGGTGCCGTTCCTCGGCATGCTGCTCGCCGACCTCGGCGCCGAAGTCGTGCGCGTCGACAAGCTGGCCGCCAACGGCCCGTTGTTCGGCGGGCTGCCGGCCGGACCACTTGGCCGCGGCCGGCGCTCGATCGCCCTCGACCTGCGCCGTCCCGGCGCGGCCGAGGTGGTGTTGCGGTTGGCCGCGCGATCCGACGCGCTGATCGAGGGATTCCGGCCGGGCGTTGCCGAGCGGCTCGGTGTCGGTCCGGAGGTCGTGCTGGGCCGCAATCCGGCGCTGGTGTACGGGCGGATGACCGGCTGGGGGCAGTCCGGCCCGCTCGCGCCTACCGCCGGCCACGACATCACCTACCTGGCCGTCAGCGGTGTCCTGCACGGCATCGGCGCTGCGGACCGGCCGCCCGTGCCGCCCGTCAACTACGTGGCCGACTTCGGCGGCGGATCGATGTTTCTGGCCGCCGGGATGCTTGCAGCGCTGCTGCACGCGCGGGCGACCGGCGTGGGCCAGGTCGTCGACGCCGCGATGACCGAAGGTGCGGCCTACCTCGCGTCGATGACACGTACGTTCCTGGCCCAGGGTGGGTGGAAGGACGAGCGCGCGGCCAACATGCTCGACGGCGGCGCGCCGAACTACTGCTGCTACGAGTGCGCCGACGGGCGATTCGTGGCGGTCGGCGCGCTCGAGCCTCAGTTCTGGGCGGCACTGGTGGGCGCGCTGGGCTTCGACGTCGCAGCCACGCCGTCGCCGTACGACCCCGCGCAGTGGGACGCGTGCCGGTCGCTGTTGACGGCGACGTTCGCCACGAAGTCGCGCGACGAGTGGGCCGCGATCTTCGAACCGCTGGACGCCTGTGTCGCCCCGGTGCTCACCCTGCAGGAAGCACCGTCGCATCCGCACAACCGGGCGCGCGGCTCGTTCACCACGGTCGGTGACGCGACGCTCGCCGCACCGGCGCCCCGCTTCTCCGTCACGCCGGGCGCGACTGGGCAGCTCACCGACGTCGGCGCCGAGACGATGCCGCTGCTGGACGAGCTCGGCTTCACCTCGGCCGAGGTCGACGAGCTGCGAGCGACCGCCGCCATCGCCTGACCGCGCCGTAGGCTGCGAAACCGTGCTGCCCGCCGTCACCGCCACGCGTTACGTGACGCCGCTACGGGAAGGCGGATCGCTGCCCGGCCTGATGGAGGCCGACGACCTCGGCACGTACGTCGTGAAGTTCCGCGGCGCGGGCCAGGGACGCCAGGCATTGATCGCCGAGGTGATCGCCGGCGAGTTGGGCCGCACGCTCGGGCTTGCGATCCCGCGCCTCGTCACGGTGCAC
>JAODNL010000500.1 GCA_025465405.1 Pseudonocardiales bacterium
AGTGTGCAACAGCTCGATGACGGTCTCGATCCGGACGGCGACGGGCCCGCACGGGGTGGCTAGGCTCGGATCCCTTCGCGTGTGGGTCATCACACGGACCGCCGCGGGCACCGCTGCCCGCCGGAGAGAGGACGACATGGCGTTCACATCTCGCAGAACCACCCAAGTGCTGGCCCTATCGGCCGCGGCGCTCGCCGCGGTGGGCCTGGCCGCATGCGGCTCGAGCAAGAAGTCATCGGGGAGCAGCAGCAGTAGTAGTGGAGGCGCCTCCGGGGCCAACGCGATCACGATCGGCACGACCGATCAGACCGTCGCGCTCGACCCGGCGGGTTCCTACGACAACGGATCGCTGCTGCTGGAGGACAACGTCTACCAGTTCCTGATGAACGTGCCGGCCGGCGGCAAGGCGCCGGAGCCCGACGCGGCGCAGAGCTGTTCGTTCACCCAGCCCACCGAGTACACCTGCAAGCTGAAGTCGGGACTCAAGTTCTCCAACGGCGACCCGCTCACCGCCACGGACGTGGCGTTCTCGTACAACCGCATCAACACGATCAACGACCCGAACGGCCCCGCCTCACTGATCGGCAACATGAAGTCGGTCAAGGCGGCCGACCCGAGCACGGTGGTGTTCACGCTCAAGAACCCGAACGACCAGACCTGGCCGTTCGTGCTCGGCACGTCAGCCGGCCCTATCGTCGACAGCAAGATTTTCCCGGCCAACAAGCTGCTTTCCGACGACAAGGCAATCGGCTCCGGGCCATTCGCGCTCGGCAGCTACCAGAAGAACCAGCTCGTCCAGCTCAAGGCCAACCCGAACTACACGGGTCCCAACAAGGCGAAGACGGCCAACATCACGCTGAAGTACTACACCGAATCGACCAACATGAAGCTGGACGTGCAGAGCGGGGCGATCGACATCGCCTGGCGGAGTCTCGCACCGACGGACGTCGGCAGCCTGAAGAACGACAGCAAGGTCAAGGTGCTGACCGGAGCCGGCGGCGAGCTGCGCTACATGGTCTTCAACTTCAAGACCATGCCCGGCAACACCGACGCGCAGAAACTGGCCATCCGGCAGGCGATCGCGTATTCCGTCGACCGTAACGACCTGGCCCAGAATGTCTACAAGGGCACGTTCCAGCCCGCGTACTCGATGATCCCGCAAGGCATCGCCTACGCAACCGAGCCGTTCAAGGACGTGTACGGCTCGGCGCCGGACAAGTCGAAGGCACAGCAGGTGCTTCAGGCCGCCGGCGTAACCACGCCGCTGAAGCTCAACATCGACTACACCACCGACCACTACGGTTCGACGTCGGCGGACGAATGGAATCAGATCAAGCGACAGCTCGAGAGCACCGGGCTGTTCACGGTGAACCTCAAGGGCACCGCGTGGACGACCTACAACGCGGAGCGCGTCAAGGACACCTACTCGATCTACCAGCTCGGCTGGTTCCCGGACTTCGTCGACGGCGACAACTACCTCGGCCCGTTCCTCGCGGAGAACAACTTCGTGCACGCGCACTATTGCGACCCGAGCGCCAAGAACCGTCCGTGCGACAAGGACGGCACGCTCCCGCTGCTGACCGCGGAGGAGACGAAGTCCGGCTCAGAACGCGCCACCGCCTTCACCGATCTGCAGAAGACGCTGGCTACGGGCACGTTGCCCTTGCTTCCGCTGCTGTCCGGCAAGCAGGTCGCGGTGACCGGGACGAAGATCAGCGGAGTCCAGGAGACCCTCGACCCGACGTACCAGTTCCGGATGTGGCTGTTCAGCAAGAGCTGACCCATTTGTTAGCACCGTCGGTGCCGGGCGGGCGCTGCGCGAACCGCACGCGCCCGCCCGGCCTCGACGGCTGAACTGGGAGGCCCATCCTTGGCCACCGCGACCAAGAGCTCGTCCGGATCCCTGCGCACATACCTGATCACCCGCCTGCTGCTGGTGATTCCCATGGTCTGGATACTGGTCACGCTCGTGTTCTTCGTGCTGCGTGTCGTCGGCGACCCGATCCAGTCCGCGTTCGGCGGGCGGCTGTCCCCGGCCGACATCGCGGTCCGGCGGCATGCGGCCGGCCTCGACAAGCCGCTGCTGTCGCAGTACTGGCACTACCTCGTCGGCGTCACCCACGGTGACTTCGGCACGTCGCTCACGGACAACACCCGGATCAGCCACATCCTGATCGTCAACGGCGCCGCGACGCTCGAGCTCACGTTCTGGGCGGTGCTCGTGGCCATCGCGGTCGGAGTGCCGCTGGGGCGGGTGGCGGCGCGCTACCGCGACCGGTTGCCGGACGTGGGGCTACGGCTGTTCGCCGTGCTCGCCTATGCGGTGCCGGTCTTCTTCCTCGGCCTGCTGCTCAAGCTGCTGTTCGCGACGAACCTGACCTGGTTCTACGCGTCGGGGCGGGCCAGTCCCAATGTGGAGATCGCGATCAACAACGTCGCACCCAACACGCACATTTACATCATCAATGCCATCCAGTACGGCAACGTCTCCGACATCTGGGACGTGCTTCGGCACACGGTGCTGCCCGCGATCACCCTCGGCATGTTGGTAGCCGGGGTGTTCCTACGACTCGTTCGCGTGAACCTGCTGCAGACGATGCGCGCCGACTACGTCGAGGCCGCCCGGGCCCGCGGCGTTCCAGAGCGGCGGGTAATCCGCAAGCATGCGTTCCGAAACGCATTGATCCCAGTGGTGACGGTGATGGGCCTGCAGGTCGCGACGTTGCTCGGTGGTGCGGTGCTCACCGAGACGACGTTCGAGTGGCAGGGCCTCGGTTACAAGATCGCCTATTACCTAAGCCGGCAGGACTACGTGGCCGTGCAGGGCATCGTCGCCGCGGTCGCCGTGATCGTGGCATTGACGAGCTTCCTGATCGACGTCGCCGCCGCTGTGATCGACCCCCGAGTGAGGTACTGACGTGAGCATCAACCTGCCCGAACTCGAGGGCACCGAGGCGGCGGTGGCGCTGCCGACGGGACGCAGGCACAGCCGCGTACCGGGCCTGGACGCGATCCGCGCTACCTCCGGGTTCCAGCGCGGGATGCTCGTCGCCGGTGCCCTGATCGTGCTGTTCTTCACCGTCGTCGCAGTCTTCGCCAAGCTGATCGCGCCGTACGGCTTCAACGACGACCGGCATGGCGGGAAGGTCTTCGGCCGGCTCGTCGCGCCGTCCAGCCAGCACTGGATGGGTACCACGTCGGGCGGTGAGGACGTCTACTCCCGTGTCGTGTTCGGGGCGCAGACCGCGATGGAAGTCATCGTGCTCGCGGTGCTGCTGTCGATAGTTGTGGGCGTGCCGCTCGGGCTGCTCTCCGGCTACTTCGGCGGCTGGCTGGACCGGGTCCTCGTGCTCGTCACCGACGCGCTGTTCGCGTTTCCGTCGCTGCTGCTCGCGATCATCGTCTCGATCGCGATTGCCGGCGGCTCGAGCAGCGCCACGGGCGGCATCCTGTCCGCGGCGATCTCGATCACCGTCGTCTATGTGCCGCAGTACTTCCGAGTAGTTCGAAATGCGACGGTGGCCGCACGGGAGGAACCATACGTGGAGGCAGCGCGCACGCTGGGGGCCTCACCGCTGGCCATCATGACGCGCTACATCTTCGGCAACGTCGTGCAGACGGTCCCGGTGATCGCGACCTTGAACGCGGGCGACGCGATCCTCACCCTGGCCGGGCTCGGCTTCCTCGGTTACGGCATCGACCCGTCGGCGGGCGCCGAGTGGGGGCACGACCTGAGCAAGGCGATCTCCGACACCAGCAACGGCATCTGGTGGACCGGCGTGTACCCCGGCGTCGCCATCGCGCTGCTCGTCGTCGGGGTGACGCTGGTCGGCGAGAGCCTGAACGACGTCCTCAACCCGTTGCTGCGCACGACGAGGTTGAAGCAGGTCGTGCTGCCGAGCCGGCGAACCGGCGAACCGACGCAGGAGTCCGCGTGAGTGCGCCCGTGGTGGACGTGCGTGACATGCGGGTCTGGTACGCCGGCCCCAGCGGCCCGGTGCAGGCCGTCGACGGCGTCACGTTCGCGCTCCGTCAGGGCGAGGTGCTCGGCCTGGTCGGGGAATCCGGGAGCGGCAAGTCGACGCTTGGGCGCGGGCTGATGGGCCTGGTGCCGCGCGGCGCCGCGATCGACGGCTCGATCGAATTCGACGGCCGTGACCTGCTGTCCCTGCCGAAGAAGGAGCGTGGGCGGGTGCGAGGCGCCGGGATGGGGCTGATCTTCCAGGAGCCGATGACCCGTCTCGATCCGCTGATGAAGGTGAGCAAGCACTTCACCGAGGTGCTCAAGGTGCACGAGCCGAAGTTGTCCAAGGACGAGGCCCGGATCCGTGCACTCGACGCGCTGCGCTCGTTGGGCATTCCGCCGACGCGCTACGACAACTACCCGCACGAGTTCTCCGGCGGCATGCGGCAACGCATCATGATCGCGCTGGCGTTGGTGTTGCGGCCCAAGTTCATCGTCGCCGACGAGCCGACGACCGCGCTGGACGTCCTGGTCGAGGCCCAGATCCTGCGCATCCTCGCCGATATCCGCGAGCGGTACGCGCCGGCCATCCTGCTGATCACGCACAACCTCGGCATCGTCGCCGAGGCGTGCGACCGCGTCGCGGTGATGTACGCGGGACGCATCGTCGAGCAGGGCCCGGTGCGCGATATCTTCGCCACGCCGAGGCATCCGTACACGCGGGCACTGCTCAACTCGACGATCTCGCTGTCGACCCGCGAGCTGCACTCCATTCCCGGCGCGCCGCCCGATCTCGTTCGCCCACCGACGGCGTGCCGGTTCCATCCCCGCTGCGAGCACGTCATGCGCGTGTGCGCCGACGTGTTCCCGCCCACGGTCCGGGTCGACCGGCAGGAGGCCGAGTGCTG
Organism: Pseudonocardiales bacterium; assembly: GCA_025465405.1. Lineage (GTDB taxonomy): Bacteria > Actinomycetota > Actinomycetes > Mycobacteriales > Jatrophihabitantaceae > RYN-117. The sequence goes on from JAODNL010000500.1 coordinate 4,873, forward strand.
GCTGCTCGCCACCGATCGCATCGACGCGGCCGGGCGCGCGCCACTTTCGCGGCAGGAGGTGCCCGTTGCCGACGAAGCCTGAGCCCGTCGTCTCGATCAGCGACCTGCACGTCGACTTCGCCTTGCGCACGAACGCCGTCGCGCGCCTGATCGGCAGCTCGTCGGGCACGGTGCGCGCGGTCGACGGGGTGAACATCGAGCTCGCGGCGGGCGAGGTGCTCGGCATCGTGGGGGAGTCCGGCTCGGGCAAGTCGACGCTGGGCCGGGCGCTGCTCGGCCTGGTGCGTCCCACCGGCGGCAGCGTCCGCTACCGCGGGCAGGAGCTCGTCGGCCTGCGCGAGACGCAGCTGCGGCCGTTGCGCCGAAAGCTGCAGATGGTCTTCCAGGATCCGCACGCCTCGCTGAACCCGTCGATGACGGTCGGGCGCGCCATCAGCGACGCGCTGCGGATCCATGGGCTGCATCCCGGCGCCGCGGCGCGCGCTGCGGCCGTGGCCGCCGCCCTCGAACGGGTCGGCCTGGCGCCGGCGGCCCGGTTCGTCGACAAGTACCCCGGCGAGTTGTCCGGTGGGCAGAAGCAGCGTGCGGTGATCGCTCGCGCGATCGCGCTCGGTCCCGACGTGCTCGTCGCCGACGAGCCGATCTCGATGCTGGACATGAGCGTGCGTTCGAAGATCCTGGGGCTGCTGGACGAGCTGAAACGCGATCTCGGGCTGACCTACGTCTACATCACGCACGACCTGGCCAGCGCGCGTTTCTTCTGCGACCGCATCGCGATCATGTACCTGGGCAAGATCGTGGAGACCGGTCCGACGGACGAGATCTTCGCGAACCCGCGGCACCCGTACACGAAGGCGCTGTTGCGTGCCGTCCCGGATCCCGATCCGTCGCACGACGTGCCGCGCGACCTGCCCCGTGGCGAGGTGCCCGATGCCGCGGATCCGCCGGCCGGCTGCCCGTTCCACCCGCGCTGCCCGGAGTCGTTCGCGCCCTGTGGCTGGCAGCTGCGCGACGTGCGCATGATCCTCGAGCAGCGGTGGACCACCGTCGACCCGGAGCAGTACACCGCCGAGGTGCGGCTGGCCGGGGACGCGGAACGGTTCAACGCCCCCGAGGCGACCCCGGGCGTCGGCGTCGTGCATCCGGCCGCGGGCCGGGCCGAGGAGCTGCTGGCGGTGCTGGCGGACGAGCGCGACACGCATCCGGAGGAGCCGCTGTGGCGGGGGGTGCAGGCGATGGCGGCCGACGATCGGGCGGTGCGGCTCGAGTTCGTGCCGCGGGCGGTGCCACAGCTGCTACCCATAGCCGGCTCGGACGTCTCCGTCTCGTGCCACCTGTACCACGAGCCGGTGCCGGACGGCGGCTCCGACGACGCGGGGTCCGTTTCACCGGCTCAGTAACCTGGGCAGGTGATCGACCTCAAGCTGCTGCGCGACGACCCGGACCGCGTGCGCGCGTCGCAGCGAGTACGTGGCGCCGACGAATCGCTCGTCGACGCATTGCTCTCCGCTGACGACGCCCGGCGGGCGGCCGTGGCTCGCGCCGACCGGCTTCGTGGCGAACAGAAGGCCCTCAGCCGCGAGATAGCCAAGGCAACTCCCGAGCAGCGCACGGCGCTGCTCTCCCGCGCGAAGCATCTGGCGGACGAGGTCAAGGCCGCCGAGGCCGACCTGGCCGAGGCCGAGACCGCCCTGCGCGCGGCGCACCTCGCGGTGCCCAACGTCGTCGAGGACGGCGTCCCGCCCGGCGGTGAGGACGACTTCGTCACCCTCCAGACGGTCGGCAAGCCGCCGACGATCGACGCCCCGCTCGACCACACCGAGATCGGCGCGGCCCTGCACGCGATCGACACCGAGCGTGGCGCCAAGGTCAGCGGTGCCCGGTTCTACTTCCTCACCGGAGTCGGCGCCCAGCTGGAGCTGGCGCTCGTCAACCTGGCGATGGAACAGGCGCAGGCCGCCGGCTTCGTCCCGGTCATCGCCCCGGCGCTCGTCAAGCCCGAGATCATGGAGGGCACCGGGTTCCTCGGCGCCCACGCCGCGGAGGTCTACCGGCTCGCCGACGACGACCTGTACCTCGTCGGGACATCCGAGGTCGCGCTGGCCGGCTACCACGCCGGCGAGATCCTCGACGCCGGGTCGCTGCCTCTGCGCTACGCGGGGTTCTCGTCCTGCTTCCGGCGGGAGGCCGGCTCGTACGGCAAGGACACGCGCGGGATCATCCGGGTGCACTGGTTCGACAAGGTCGAGATGTTCTCCTACGTCCAGATCGAGGAATCCCGCGATGAGCACCAGCGGCTGCTGGCCTGGGAACGCGAGTTCATGGACAAGCTCGAGCTGGCCTACCGGGTGATCGACGTGGCCGCCGGCGACCTCGGCACGTCCGCGGCCCGCAAGTTCGACATCGAGGCATGGTTCCCGTCGCAGGGCGCGTACCGCGAGTTGACGTCCACGTCGAACTGCACGACCTACCAGGCCCGCCGGCTGAACATCCGGGCGCGCGACACCTCTTCACGGGACGGCAAGCCGGCCGCGATCGGGCCGGTGGCAACGCTGAACGGCACGCTGTGCGCGGTCGCCCGCACGATCGCCTGCCTACTCGACCACCACCAGCAGGCCGACGGCTCGGTCTACGTGCCGGTGGCGCTGCGCCCGTGGCTCGGCGGCCGTGAGGTTCTGACGCCGGCAGGCGGTTGATCTTGTCGCACTCCGGCGGCCCGACCCGATCGGTCCGGATGGTCGCAAGTGACCTGGACGGAACGCTCCTTCACAGCGACGGCTCGGTTTCCGACCGGGCTCGGGCGGCTATTCGCGCCGCGGCCGACGCCGGCTTGCTCGTCTCATTCGTCACCGGCCGCCCGCCGCGGTGGTTGGACGAGATCGCCGACGCCACCGGGCACACCGGCGTGGCCGTCGGCGCGAACGGCGCGGTGCTCTACGACCTCGCGTCGGAGACGACGATCTCCGCGCACTACCTCCAGCCGGAGGCCCTCGCCGTCCTCACGGCCGAGCTACGGGCCGCGTTCCCGGAGGTGCACTTCGGGGTCGAGTACGGCCACGCGTTCGGCGCGGAGCCCGGGTACGTGCACGAGTGGGAGATCAATCCACGCACCGACCGACGCGGTCACCCGATCCCACCGCCGCTGACCGCCGATCTCGCGACGATCATCAGCCGGCCGGGAGTCAAGCTGCTGGCCAAGGACCGTGGCGCCGACGTCGACACCTTCCTGACCTCTGTCGACAGACTGCTGGCCGGGCGCGCCACCGTCACGCACTCCTCGACGTTCGGGCTCCTCGAGATCGCCGCGCCCGGCGTCACCAAGGCGACCGGCCTGGCCGAGCTGGCCGCGACGCACGGCATCAGCCCGAGCGAGGTCGTCGCCGTGGGCGACATGCCCAACGACGTGGCGATGCTCCAGTGGGCGGGCCGGTCGTACGCGGTCGCGAATGCGCATCCCGCGGCCCAGGCCGCCGCCGACGAGCTGCTCTGTTCGAACGACGACGACGCCGTCGCCCAGTTGATCGAGTCCCTGCTCGGCTGAACTCTGCACCCAGGTTGGCCGCTATCGCGCTACCGCTGGCGACGAATCCGGGTGCAGCCGGGGTCAGAGGTACTGGCCGGTTCCGTGCTCCGGGCTGTCCTCGCCCGGCCGGCCGGGGCCGCCGAGTGGGGCTCCCCGCGGCACGATCAGCTGTCCGCCCGGGCCGACGATCACCTGTTGCTCACCCGGGGCGCCAGGAAGGGCGCGGCCGCGCATCTGCTCCAGCTGAGCCCGCGCGGCCATCTGCTGCGCGAACAGAGCGGTCTGGATGCCGTGGAACAGCCCCTCCAGCCAGCCCACGAGCTGCGCCTGAGCCACCCGCAGCTCGGCCTCGGAGGGCACGCCGTCGCCGAAGGGCAGGGTCAAGCGATCCAGCTCCTCGCGCAGCTCCGGCGACAGGCCCTCCTCCAGCTCGCGGATCGACGACTCGTGGATCTCGCGCAGCCGCTGGCGGCCGGCTTCGTCAAGCGGCGCGGCCCGGACCTCCTCCAGCAATTGCTTGACCATGGTCCCGATCCGCATCACCTTGGCGGGCTGCTCGACCATGCCCGTAATCTCGTCACTGTCATCGCCCCTGTCCGGGCCTGGGTTGGGCGTGTCGACGACCTCCGCTTCGGCGGATTCGTCGTGCGGGCCGGTCGGGAGCGCTGCGGAGCCTTGCGGGTAGTCGGTCACAAGACCAGTCTTCCCCAAGGCTGACGAGCACGAAAACGAGACCCAGCCAGGGGGCGGCGCGGAAACCCCGTGCTGTCGCCACCCGGGACAGCAGCGTCCCAGGAAGTAGAGCATCGATGCCGGTGATGAGCTTCGACGTGGCACGTGTACGCGGGTTGTACCCAACCGTCGGCACGGGCACGGCGCACTTGGACGGCTCGTTCAGCGCCCTCCAACCGGAGTCGGTGATCCGGGCGATCATCGCGACCCTGCGGTCCTCGCCGTCGCAGCCCGGATCGCGCTCGTCTCGCTCGCAGCGTTCGGCGACGTCCGTGCTACAGGCTCGACGCGCCGTCGCCGACCTGGTGGGAGCCACGCCGGACTCGATCGTTCTCGGTCACAGCGTGGCGTCCCTGCTGCTTCGGTTCGCCACCCTGCTGTCGCGCGACTGGCAGTTCGGTGACGAGGTCGTGCTCAGCCGGCTCGACGCGGACGTCAACCTGCGGCCTTGGATTCGGGCCGCCCGCGCCGCAGGCGGCGTCGTGCGGTGGGCCGAAGTCGATCTCGAGACGGGCGAGCTCCCGGCCTGGCAGTACGAACAGCTCATCAACCGGCGCACGCGGATCGTCACCGTTCCGCTC
>JAODNL010000515.1 GCA_025465405.1 Pseudonocardiales bacterium
ACGAGGCTCGCCGAACGGGCGCGCGCGCAGGCGGTCGCGCACGCTGCCGCAGCCGGGCCGGCTCTCACGCTCGACGGCACGACCATCGCGATCAACGCGAACATCGGCTCGGTGGACGACGCGAAGGCCGCCGCCGACGCGCACGCCGATGGCGCCGGGCTCGTCCGCACGGAGTTCCTGTTCCAGGCGCGGTCCGAGCCGCCGACCGTCGAGGAGCAGGAGGCCGTCTACCGAGCGATCACCGACGCCTTCGGCGGCCGCCGCGTCGTCTTCCGGACTCTCGACGCGGGGGGCGACAAGCCGCTGGCCTTCGCGCCGGTGGAGCACGAGGCCAACCCGTTCCTCGGGGTTCGCGGCCTGCGGCTGTCGCTGCGGCATCGCGACCTGCTGCTTCAGCAGCTGCGCGCCATCTGCGCCGTGGCCGAGGACGCGCCAGTGAGCGTCATGTTCCCGATGGTCAGTACCGTCGACGAGCTCCAGCAGGCAATCGCCACTGTGGACGAGGCGTGTTCCGGGCGCCGCCCCGAGGGCTTGCGCGTCGGCATCATGGTCGAGGTGCCGGCGGTGGCGTTGAAGGGGGCCGCGTTCGCCCCGCACGTGGACTTCTTCAGTGTCGGCACGAACGACCTGACCCAGTACGCCCTCGCCGCCGAGCGTGGTAACCCCGCTCTCGCAGCGCTGGCCGACCCGCTCGATCCGGGCGTGCTGCGGCTGATTGCCGAGCTCTGCCGCGACGTGGGCACGACTCCCGTCTCGGTGTGCGGCGAGGTCGCCGCCGATCCGGCCGCGGCCGCGCTCCTCATCGGCCTGGGCGTGCGGTCGCTCAGCGTCGCCGCACCCGCGGTAGCGAACGTGAAGCAAGCGGTCCGCGCGGTCGATGCGGCGAGTGCCGCTGACCTCGCGGCGCGGGCGCTGGCCTGCACAAGCGCCGGCGACGTCCGCGCGCTCGCGATCGACGGCTGACGCCGGTACCGCTCCAGACGGCGATCCCCCGTCGCTCAGCGGGCTACGACGACCTTGCCGATCGACCGCCCCGTCTCGACGACCTCGTGCGCACGGGCAGCAGATCCGGACCGGCTGTCGGCTCGCTGCCCGCGGGTAGTGTTCCCGTTCGTCGGTTCCCGAGAGCGGCCAGCCACGGCGAGCGAATCGTGGGCACGACTCATGGACCAGGGGGTGAGCTGATGAACATGCCTGGCTCACCGCCCAGGCCCACGACCAGCGTCCTGCTCGTCGAGGACGACGAGCGCGATGCGGTCCTCGTCCGCGCTTGCCTCGACGAGGCCGGCATCGGGCCGGACGCGGTGATCTGGGCGCGGAGCCTTGCTGCCGCCGCGGCCGCGCTCGAGCGCGGCCCGGGCTGCGTGCTGCTCGATCTCGAACTGCCCGATGTCGACGGCCTGTCCGCACTGCTCACCGTCGTCGAGGGGTCACCGGACACGCCGGTGATCGTGCTGACCGGACGGCATGATCCCGGCGGCATAGACGCGTTGGCCGTCGGCGCGCAGGACTACCTCGTGAAGGACGACATCACCGCTGACCTGCTGGGCCGTTCGATCCGCTATGCCGTCGAGCGCAAGCGCGCGCAGCGCACCAGCCAGCAGCTGCGCGAGGCGCGGCTCAGCTCGGCGGAGAAGGCGCGGCTGGAACGTGGCCTGCTGCCCAGGCCGCTGCTGCGCACCGACGCCGTCGAATGCTCGAACTACTACCAGCCAGGCCGCGACCACGCGGTGCTCGGCGGGGACTTCTTCGACGTCGTCGAGACCAGTGACGGCCTGGTTCGCGCGGTGATCGGCGATGTGATGGGGCACGGTCCGGACGAGGCGGCACTCGGCGTCCACCTGCGCGTCGCCTGGCGCACCCTGGTGCTCGCCGGGACGCCCGACGACCAGATCCTGCCGACGCTCGCCTCGCTGCTGAAGGCAGAGAGCGAGGGCCACCCCGGTTTCGTCACCGCCTGCGACCTCACGATCGACGTCGACGGGGCGACGGTGGCGATGCGCGTCGCCGGCCATCCCGCGCCGCTGCGCTGTGCGCACGGCAAGACCACGTACCTGGATGTCGAGATCGGACCACCGCTCGGCGTGGAGGCACCCGGCGCGGAGGACGCCACGCGCTACGCCTCCACCGGCTGGCCCGAGACCAAGTCATCGCTTGATCCGGGGTCGTCGCTGATCCTGTACACCGACGGCTTGCTCGACGCCTACGCGGTGCTGGCCGACGACGCCAGCCTCGGCATCGAGGAACTCGTCACCGCGGTGACGCGGTGTGCGATCGACGGCGGCGCCGTGGCGTCGTGGATCCCGTCGATCGTCGGGTCGGCGCCCAACGCGTCCATCGACGACACCGCGGTCGTGGTGATCACGACCCGGTCCGAGCCGGAGCACTGACGCCGCTGGCCGGACGTGCCTTTCGTTGCGTGGCGCAGCCGCCACCCGACTAACGCCGGCAGGTCACGGCGCCGGCGTTTGAAATTAACCCGGTTCGGGAAGGTTCGTCGCCATGACGGGTCGAATTGGGGCAATGTCCATCGACGGCACGCCGATCTCCGAGGCGGACGTCGCTCGGATGGAGGCAGACGAAGCGCTGCACAGCGAATGGCAGCGTAAAGCGGCCCGGGTTGTTGCCGCCAGCGCCGTCGACGTCGAGGACTGCCGCCTGCTGCTGTCCATCCTCGGACTTGATCGCGACGTGGTCGCCGACGCGCGCGGCGCGTCCGCGACCAAGCCGACGCGCAAGCGTCGCGCCACCGCTGCCTGAGCGGCCCGATAGGCAGCGCTCAAGAGGTCTAGTAGCCCTCAGCCGGCCTGTTCCGTCTGCAGCAACTCGCGCAGAAAGCCCGCCAGGATCTGCTCGTCGGGCTCCAGCAGGTCCCGTCGCAGTGGCTTCGTCACGGCGAGGCGTTCGCCGAATGTGCCCTCGGTGAACGTCGCCAGCACGTGCGGGTGGACGTAGTGATCGCGCGCAACGGCGCGCGTGTTGTGCAACTGAAGCGCGGCCGCGTCGACGGCGGCCACGACCGCGACGTCGGGGTCGTCGTCGAGGTGCGCGCGCAGGTAGCCGAAGGCCGTGCGGGTGCCTCGCCAGGTGCGGAAGTCTTTGGCGGTGACCCGGCCGTCGGTCAGCTCGGCGAGTAGGGCGTTCACCTCGGCCGCGTCGACGGGCTGGCCGTCCACGGTGAACAGCCGCCGCCGGCGCTGCTCCGCCAGCTGACGAACGACGGCCGCGGCCCGGGCGTCGCGCACCGCGATATGTGACCGCTTGCCGGACTTGGCCGGGAAGTCGAACTCGATCGTCTCGGCGTGCACCGTGGCGTGCCGCCTGGTGAGCGTGGTCAGGCCGAAGCTGTCGTTCTCCTCGGCATACACCTCGCTGCCGATCCGGATGCCTGATGCATCGACGATGCGCAGCATCGAGGCGAGCACCCGGTCGCGGTCAAGGGCGCGCCGCCGCAGCTGCGCGCTCACGTGGGCGCGGATCACGGGAAGCTGCTCGGCGACCACGACGAGCCGGTAGGCGTTGAGCAGGTCGCGAAGTTCACGCCACCTCGGGTGGTAGAGGTATTGCTTGCGGCCGCGGTCGTCGACTCCGGTGGCGAGCAGGTGGCCGTTCGGCTTCGGGCAGATCCACACGTTGCGCCAGGCCGGTGGGATCGCCAGCTCGAGGATGCGCCGTCTCACCTCGGCGTCGTCAATCGGCTTGCCCTCGACGTCGAGGTAGCTGAAGCCACGTCCCCGGCGGCGCCGCCTGATCCCCGACGCGTCGGACTCGACATACACCAGCCCGGCCGACGCCGCGCAGCGCTCGACGTCGGCGTACAGCTCACTGATCGCCGCGGCCGTCGTCACCGGGGTATCGACCACGGCGGTGCCCTCCTCTCGTCGACGGCAGCATTCCCCGCGCGCCCAATTCCTATCCCGTAGCCTCGATCGCCGTGGGTGACGTGGTGCGCCGGACGGTGCTCGCGCGGGGACAGGTCATCTCGTTCCAGGAAGCCGGACCGGCGGGCGGCGCCGTGCTGCTGCTCATGCACGGCCTCGCGTCGGACAGCGACACGTGGGACCGCGCGATCGGCCCACTGGCCGACCGCGGGTTGCGTGTGATCGCGTTGGACCTGCTCGGCCACGGTCAGTCCGACAAGCCGGCCGGCGGTTATCTGCTCGGCGACTTCGCTGATTCGCTGGCGGCGTTCCTCGAGGCGGTCGGCATCGAACGCGCAACCTTGTGCGGTCACTCCCTCGGCGGCGCGATCGCCGTTCATTTCGGCTACCACTACCCCGACCTGGTCGAGCGGCTCGTGCTCGTGTCCGCGGGTGGGCTCGGCCGCGAAGTACATCCGATGTTGCGCGCAGCGGCACTCCCGGGGGCACCCGCGATGCTGGAGCTGGCGATGCGGCCGCGGCTGGCTCGGATGTACCGGCAGCCGGCGCTGCACCGGGCGCTGCGGCTCACGCCGGAGAATTTGGCGAACCTGCGTCGGGCCGGGCGCGCGCTCGGCGATCCGCCGGGCCGGGCTGCCTTCTTCGCGGCGCTGCGCGGAGTCATCGCACCGGCCGGGCAGCGCGGTTCGTTCATCGAGATGCGCTATCTGGCCGAGCACGTCCCGACGATGCTCGTGTGGTCCGAGCGGGATGACGTGATCCCGGTGGCGCACGCTCATGCCGCCCGCGACCACCTGCCCGGCAGCCGGCTGGTCGTCTTCCCCGGCGGCGGCCACGAGCCGCACCGGCGCCATGCCGTGGAGTTCGCCGAGGCGGTCGCCGACTTCGTCGCGTCAACGCCGTGATCTCACTAGGCGGGATTAGAGTCCTATTGCGTGGGACGGCCCGCTAGGCTGCCCACATGGGTGAGCGGCGACGGTGGACGATCCTGGCCGTCGGCACGTTCGCGCAGGCGTCGACCTGTTCGTTCCTCTACGGCATCCCGATGTTGGTGCCGGCGCTGCGGCACGACGATCACCTCAGCCTGCTCGGCGCGAGCCTCGTCGTGTCCGCCCCGATGGTCGGGCTGCTGCTGACGCTGATCGCGTGGGGCGCCGCGGCAGACCGGCACGGCGAGCGGGTGGTGATCGCCACTGGTGTCGCAGCCGCGGCGGCGCTGCTCGGCGCGGCCGCGCTGGTGCACGGGCCGGTCGCACTGGCCCTGTTGCTCGCGCTGGCTGGCGCGGCCGGCGCGTCGGTCAACGCCGCGAGCGGTCGGGTGGTCATGGGCTGGTTTCCGGTACGCGAGCGCGGCCTCGCCATGGGGACCCGGCAGACGGCGCAGCCGCTGGGCGTGGCGATCGCCGCGCTCGCGTTGCCGCCCCTTGGCCACGCGCACGGGTCGCACGTCGCGTTGCTGTTCCCCGCCGCGCTGTGTGCCATTGCGGCGCTGGGCGTGGTGTTGCTGGTCGTCGACCCTGCACGTCCGGCGCGCGTGGCGGGCCAGCCGGTCGCGGGCTCCCCCTATCGCGGCTCGTGGCATCTGGGCCGGGTGCATCTGGCGAGTTCGATGCTCGTGGTGCCTCAGTTCGCGGTCGCCGCGTTCACCCTCGTCTACCTGGTCGGCCAGCGGCACTGGGACCCGGCCGCGGCCGGCCGCGTGATCTTCGGGTTCCAGGTGGCCGGGGCATTGGGGCGGATCGCGAGCGGCGTCTGGTCAGATCGGGTGGGCAGCCGGCTCGGGCCGATGCGCCAGCTGGCGGTGGCGAGCGCCGGGTTGATGGGTGCGCTGTCGCTCGGGGCCTGGCTGGGCGCCTGGTGGATCGTCGTGGGTTTTGCGCTCAGCGCGATCGTGACCGTCGCGGACAACGGGCTGGCCTACACCGCGGTGGCCGAGCTGGCCGGGTCCGAGTGGTCCGGGCGAGCGCTCGGCGTCCAGAACACCGTGCAGAACATTGCCGCCGTGGCGACAGCGCCGCTGCTCGCGGCTGTGATCGGCGACGCGCGGTACGCGCTCGGCTTCGCCGTCGTGGCCGTGTTCCCCTTGCTGGCGATACCGCTGACACCGGTCCGAGCGGAGAACCGTCAACTCGAGCCGGCTCCCGCTTGAGGGGCTCCCGCATCGGCACCCGCGCACGGAGCCCAGCGCCGAGGGATCGGTGGTTGATCAAGAGACCGCTCCGGTCGCTATTCAACCGAGCTGGTCTGTTGATGATGCTTTCAGAACGGCGGTGGATCGGGATCGACGGTGGTCAGGTCGCGTGGGTAGGTAGCCGCGGACGTGAGGTAGCGGTTCCCGGTCGGTGACGTCCACTCGGTGTCGCCGTCGTCGGTGCGGTGGGTCGTCCAACCGGCTTCGTGCTTGACCAGCTATAGACGTGGTTCGGCTTCGTACTCGGGCCCGACCCGCTCAACGTCGCAAAGCTCGATCCACCGGGCGATGATCGAAAATGCGGCTAACTGCTCGAGCGCGTCGTGCTCCAGCAAGTCCTGGTCGCCCTCATGAGCGAGTGGGTTTCGAATGGCCATGTAGGCGCCACGAGCAAATGACATCGCGCCCTCTTGCCGCGCAATCCACGTCTCAGTCTCTCGGTCGCCTGGAAACCTCAGTCGGTTTCTTCCGATGTTCGGGGAATCACTCTTAAGGGCCTCGGTGCACAGCCTGGCGTCGCTTATGTCGCGCCTTTCAACCTTGTTCTGCAGCTCGGCGTTTATCTTCTTGGCAGCGGTTTCGACCGCATCTGCGTAGTGACCGCTCTCCCAGAGAGACCGCGCGGCGGTCCATACCCAGCGGTGGAGATGGTCGGCGCGCAAGCCGGGTGCTGTCGGCGCCAGATTGTCTGCGATCTCCGCGTCAAAGACCAGTTTCCCGCGCAGTTGCTGAATCTGATTTGGTCATCCACTCCGTACTGCCAATACTGAACCATCGCCAGTTCTCAAACAGGGCGTCTGCGATTGCGGTTACCGGAACTATCAGGAGCGCGGCCTGCCTCTCCGCGGCTCTGCGCTTGTCAGCGGCGGCGGCCCCGAGCCGTTTGAGGAGCCGGATTTC
>JAODNL010000561.1 GCA_025465405.1 Pseudonocardiales bacterium
CCCTTCCCCGCACTGTGTCTCGTCGCAGTGACCGGAATTCCCGATCTGGCCGCCATGGTCGGCGCGCTGGGCGTCGTGACCAGCGCCGACGGATCGATCGCCGCGGACCTCCAGACCGGATCGATCAGCATCGACGTCGCCCGGATCCTGACGACGGCCGGACTCGACCTGCACTCCCTGCCGGCGAACACCGATCTGGTGCCGTTGATCACGGGCGCGCTCGCGTCGCAGTTGCTGCCCGCCGTGTCGAGCGCGCTCACCGGGCTGATCGATCAGGTCACCAGCTCGATCGGCTCGATCGCCATCACGGTTGCCTCGATCCCGTTGCCCCTGGGTGCGGTCACTGCGCTGCTGGCCCCGCTGCTCACCAGCGTCACCGCGCCGATCTTCACCTCGATCAGCGGCCTGGGCGCGAGCGTGGTCAGCCCGCTCGGCGGTGCGCTCACCCAGGTGCTCTCACTCGAGGCGAACGTTCAGGACACTGTGGCCGGCGTCTTCACCGAACGGGCCTTGCGGGTCGGGCTGCTGCCGGCGGCCTCACCCGCTGCCGCGGTTGTGGACCTGGCGTCAGCGTCGGTCGGCCCGAACAACGGACCGGCCGCTGTGGTCGCGCCGACGGCCACCGGCTTGACCCCCGACCACGGTCCCGCGGGCGGGGGCACGTCGGTCACGGTCAGTGGCAGCGCTTTCGTATCCGGTCAGACGTCCGTGACCATCGGCGGGCTCACCGTGCCGGCGTCGGGGGTCACCGTGAATGGTGCCGGCACGTCGCTGACGTTCGTCACTCCCGCGCACCCGGCCGGGCCGGTCAGCGTCACGGCCACGACACCCGCGGGCACCACGGCTCCACTCGCCTACACGTACGACCCGGGCGGCAACGGCGGAATTCCGGCGCCAGTGATCACGACACCCGTTGACGGTTCGACCGTGGCGACGGCCACCCCGCCGATCGGCGGCACCGGTGTCGCGGGTGACACGGTCACGGTGAGCGAGGGCGGTGTCACGGTGTGCTCCGCGCTGGTTGGGCTGAACAGCACCTGGTCCTGCGTGCCAGGCGCCCCGCTCGCCAGCGGCAATCACACGGTCATTGCAACGCAGGCGGCACCGGCAGCTGCCTCGTCGGGCCCCTCGAACGCGGTCACGTTTACCGTCGTGCTGCCGGCGTCGGTGCCGACCGTGAGCGGCGTGCACCCCAGCCATGGACCGGCCGCCGGTCACACGACCGTCACCGTGACAGGCGCCGCATTCGTGGTCGGCCAGACCTCGATCACGATCGGTGGCATTGCGGTGCCGGCGTCGGCCGTGACCGTGAACGCGGCGGGCACATCGCTGACCTTCGCGACGCCGTCGCACGAACCGGGACCGGTCGACGTGACGACGACGACCCCAGCCGGTACGTCACGGCCCCAGGCATACACCTACGATCCCGTTCCGCCGCCGGTGATCACGTCGCCCGCTGACGGCTCGACGGTGGCTACGCCGACACCGCCGATCGAGGGCACCGGAACAGCCGGTGACATCGTGACGGTCACTGAGAACGGGAATGTGGTCTGCACGGCGACAGCGGGGTCGAACGGCCGGTGGCAATGCACACCAGCCGCGCCGCTGGACAACGGCAAGCACACGATCGTCGCGACGCAGACCGACGTCGCCGGACACGTGTCGGACCCGTCGAGCACGGTCACCTTCACCGTGAGTTCCATCGTTGCGGTCGCACGTCCCGGCTTGCCGAACACGGGCACGAACGTCGTGGGTCCGCTCGTCGTGGGCGGCGTGCTGCTCGCCTCGGGCATCGCCCTTCTGGTCGCGATGGGTCGCCGCAGAGCGGGTTAGCCGAGCACTGCGCCGACGAGGCGGTAGCAGCGCTGGGTCATGTCCTCGGCGGACTCGTCCGGGTGGGCGAGCCACCAGGCGACGAGCGAGTTGACCAGCCCCATCCACACCGCGGACAGCGCGGACGCGTCGAGTGCGCTGCCCAGTCCACGAGAGCGCAGGAACCGTTCGGACCCGCTCGCGGCGAGCGCGGCCGTGCGGGCCTGGTATCCCCGCGCGGCGTCGGCGATCTCACCCGCCGCGGGCATCGACGAGTCGTACAGCAGCTGCCACGCGCTGCGCTGCGGCGCGAGGGCTTCGAAGACGGCCTGCAGGGTGCGTACGCGGGAGGCCACCGAGTCGTCTTCCTGCAGCTGCGCCAACTCCAGGCGCTCGAGCAGCGCGCCGGCCACGTGGTGCAGGCAGGTGAGGTAAAGGCCGTCCTTCGACCCGAAGTACTGGTAGACGAGCGGCTTGGAGATGCCGGCGCGACGGGCGATCACGACCATCGAGGCACCGGCGTAGCCGCGAACGGCGAACTCGTCGATGGCCACCGCGATGATCTGCTCTTCCCGCTCGGCCCGCGGGACTCCCTTGGTCCCGACTACCGCAGCGCTGGACACGGCGGCGATATTACCCTACGGTAAATGACCGCAGGGTAATTAACTTCGCGGTAAGTTCGGAGCTCGACAATGTCCTCCCTCGCCTCACTACGCGACCCTGTCGTCTTCGCGATCCCGGCCTTCGCCCTGTTCATGGCCCTCGAGTTGCTGTCGCTGCGCCGGCTCGACGACGACGAGGCGCAGCAGTACGCCGGCTACGAAGGCCGCGACACGCGCACGAACATGATCATGGGTGTCGGTTCGCTGGTCGTGAACGGGTCGGCGCGGGTGGGCGCCCTGATCGGCTACGCGGCGCTGTACGAACTCACGCCGCTACGCCTGGACGCGCATCGGTGGTACACGTGGGTGTTCGCCCTGCTCGTGGTCGACCTGATCTGGTACTCCTACCACCGCGCCTCGCACCGCGTTCGCCTGATGTGGGCCGGCCACCAGGCCCACCACAACAGCCAGCGATTCAACTACTCGACCGCGGTGCGGCAGAAGTGGAATCCGTGGTTCGAACTGCTGTTCTGGGTGCCGTTGCCACTGCTCGGGCTGCCGCCGTGGCTGATCTTCACGTCGTTCTCGATCAACCTGATCTTCCAGTTCTTCGTGCACACCGAGCGAATCGACCGCCTGCCGGCGCCGATCGAGTTGCTGTTCAACACCCCGTCGCACCATCGGGTGCACCACGCCAGCGATCCGGACTACCTCGACAAGAACTACGCCGGAATCTTGATCATCTGGGACCGGATGTTCGGCACGTATGCCGAGCAGACACACCGCCCGACCTACGGGCTGACCAAGAACATCGACAGCTTCAACCCGTTCACGTTGCAATACCACGAGTACGCGGAGATCCTGCGCGACCTGCGCTCGGCCCGGTGCTGGCGTGACCGGATGGGATTTCTCTTCGCACCCCCGGGGTGGCAGCCCGCGCAGCCGATGGCGACGGCGCCGGTCACCCGATGAAGGCCAGGTTGTCCCGCCCGCACCAGTCGAGCATCGCGGGCCATTCGCCGTAGCCGGCATCGGGGTTCAGGTGTCCGCCGTCGCCGATGATCGTGGTCGGCATCTTCAACGGGCGTCCATAGGCGACCGCGATTCCCTCCGGGCTGTACGGATCGTTGTCGCTGCCGACCAGGACGGTGCCGTCGGCGGCGCGGCGCACCGCGTCGACATCTATGGGCGGCGGAAAGAAAGCGGCGATCTGCGGGATCGATGTCTGTGGCGACGGGGGAGCGACGAGGGCCACCCGCGCGGGTCGGGGGGAGTCGTCGGCCGCCGATGCGTGGTGCAGCCAGAGGACGGCCCCGAGCGAATGGGCGACGACGTCGAAGCCGTCGTCCGGCAAGCCGGTGAGGACGGCTTGCAGCGCGTCCAGCCACGCGTCGAGCGTTGGATGATCGGCGTCCGGGAGGTCGGGGTACCGCACAGCGCGGTCGGCGGCACGCAGCTGCCCGGCCAGCCAGGTCTGCCAGTGGTCCGGCCCGGAGCCTTCCCAGCCGTGCAGTACGACGGTCGGGACGCTTCGGGCAGGGCGGCGCGGCATGTCCGGAAGCCTATTGCCGGCCGATCCCGCTCAACGGATCAGGCCGATCACGATGAGCAGTTGCGCCAGGTGATACGTGACGGCGACCAGCACCGGCCCGCGGAGCAGGGGCTGCACGAACCGATCCCACGCGAGTGTGAGGTCGGAGGCGAGGAACAGCAGCGCCCCGATCGCGGTGAGCACGGCCGCCGTGCCGACGCCGAGGACCGTCATCGTCGCGAGCGCGGCGGCGTAGAGACCGACCACGGCGGCCAGCCCCGTCCCGCCTGATCTGCGCGCACTGCGCAACACTCGCGGAAGCGCGAGCACGGTCGCGCCGCCGACGACGAGCCCGCCGGCAACCACGTCGAGGCCGTGCAACCCGTGCCGGCTGAACGCCGCGACGTAGGCCAGATGGCCGACAAGGAAACTGCCCAGCCCGATCAGAAACGGCACGTCCGTCGAACCCTCGTCGGCGAACAGCAGCGCGACGTCGCCGAGCAGACCGAAGACGAGCGCCGCGACCACCCACGGCTTCGCGTCGCCCAGGTCCGCGAAGCCGGCCGCGACGATCAACAGGACCAGCGTGAGCGGCTTCGCGGCGAGTTCGACACCGCGCATCCGCCGAGCAACCGCGACCCAGTCGGCGGCGGCGACCAGGGCCGTCAACACCAAGAACGCGACGGTCACGGGTCGTGAGTATGCCGGGTACCAGCCCCACCGGCCGGGATCAGAGCATCGCCCCCGGATTGAGAATGCCGTCCGGATCGAGAGCGTCCTTGATGCGCCGCGTCAACGCCATCACGTCCGGACCGAGGTAGGTGGGCAGCCACTCCTTCTTCAACCGGCCGACGCCGTGCTCACCGGTGATCGTGCCGCCGAGCGTCAGCGCGAGATCCATGACCTCACCGAATGCCTTGTAGGCACGGGCCGTCGCGTCCGGATCGGCGGCGTCGTAGACGACGAGCGGGTGCGTGTTGCCGTCACCGGCATGCGCGACCACGGCGATCGTGATGCCGTGCGTGGCTGCGATCTGCTCGATTCCCTTGACGAGGACGGGCAGATTGGGCAGTGCCACGCCGACATCCTCGAGCAGCAGGCTGCCGAGGCGTTCCAGCGCCGGGAACGCCGCACGGCGCGCGGCGGTGAAGGCCTCACCCTCGGCGACGTCGTCGGTGTGGAACAGCTCAGTGGCTCCGTGCGCCTGACATGCCGATTCCATAAGGGAAATCTCCTCCGCGGCCGCAGCACCCGGAGCATCGGATCGGGCGATCAACAGCGCCTCGGCATCGCGATCGAGGCCCATCGCGGTGTAGTCCTCGACGGCATTGATCGATGTGCGGTCCATCAGTTCCAGCATCGAGGGCCTGAGCTGCGCGGTGATGGCGAGCACCGCGTCGGCGGCGGATTCGATGGACGAGAAGGTCGCCACCAGGGTCGATGCCGGTGGCGGCGCGGGGACGAGCCGGAGAGTCAGTTCGGTGATCACGCCGAGCGTGCCCTCCGAACCGACGAACAGCTTCGTCAGCGACAGCCCCGCGGCGTCCTTCAGCCGCGGTCCGCCGAGGCGAAGCGCGGTGCCGTCGGCCAGCACGACCTGCATGCCCAGCACGTAGTCAGTCGTGACTCCGTACTTCACGCAGCACAGCCCACCCGCGTTCGTGGCCGCGTTGCCCCCGATCGAGCACATCTCGAACGACGACGGGTCGGGCGGGTACCACAGCCCGTGCACCGCGGCCGCTTGCTTCACCTCGACGTTCAGCAGGCCAGGCTGCGTGATCGCGACCCGTGACACGGGATCGACCGTGATCTCGCGCATCCGCTCCACGGACAGGACCACGCCGCCCTCGACGGCCGTCGAGCCGCCGGAGAGGCCGGAGCCGGCGCCACGCGGCACCACCGCGACGCGGTGCGCCGTGGCCCAGCGCAGCACCGCCTGCACGTCTTCGACGCACGTGGCTCGCACGACGGCCAGCGGCCAGCCGGCGTGCGGGTCGCGGGCCCAGTCCTGCCGGTAAGACGCGACGACATCGCGATCGGTAAGAACCGAACCGTCGGGCAGGACAGACGTCAGCGCGGCGAGGTCGGCGGTCATACCGCGATTGTGCCCTCGTACGTGCGACCGGTTGACAATCGGCTGCAGGCCGATCGCCCGGATCTCGTCCGCCTGCCCAACGATGTCGGTCTGGCCGCCGGTCACACGACACGGGCATCCTGGTCAACACGGGCGAAATCGCACCCTGAAGTCATGGTCGACCAAAACCGGCTGTGCGGGCCGGGTCGATCGAGCAGACTGACACACCGTGGGATACGTCGATGTCGTCACGCTCGGGCATGCGTTGCCCGACGGCCGGGTGCTGCTCGACGGCGTCAGCTTCCGGGTCGGCGAGGGCGCGAAGACCGCGCTGGTGGGCGCCAACGGGGCGGGCAAGACGACCCTGCTGCGGATCATCGCCGGCGACCTGGCGCCACAGACCGGGTCGATCGCGCGCGGCGGTGGCCTCGGCGTCATGCGCCAGTTCATCGGATCGGTCCGTGACGCCACGACCGTGCAGGAGTTCCTGATCAGCCTCGCGCCGGATCCGGTGAAGGATGCCTGGGACCGGCTCGAAGCGGCCGAACTCGTCCTCATGGAGCGCGACGACGAGCGCACCCAGCTCGACTACGCGCACGCGTTGACGCACTGGGGTGATGCCGGCGGTTACGACGTCGAGGTGCTCTGGGACACCGTGACGGTTGCGGCGCTGGGCATTCCCTTCGACGGCTGCAAGTACCGCGAGCTGTTGACGCTGTCGGGCGGTGAGCAGAAGCGGTTGGCGCTCGAGTTGCTCCTGCGCGGACCGGACGAAGTTCTGCTTCTCGACGAGCCGGACAACTACCTGGACGTTCCCGGAAAGCGCTGGCTCGAGGAGCGGCTGCGCGACACCGCGAAGACCGTGCTTTTCGTCAGTCACGATCGGGAACTGCTCGCAAACGTGGCCGACCGGATCGTCACGGTCGAGGGCGGGACCGCGTGGGTGCACGGTGGCGGGTTCGCGTCCTATCACGAGGCGCGCTCGGCCAAGCACGAGCGAATGGCCGAGCTGCGGCGGCGATGGGACGAAGAGCACGCGCGACTGCGCGAGCTGGTCCGGACCCTGCAACAGCAGGCCAAGATCAGTCCGGACATGGCCTCGCGCTACCGCGCGATGCAGACCCGGTTGCAGAGATTCGAGTCCGCCGGTCCGCCACCCGACAAGCCGGAGGAGCAGCGCGTCGCGATGCGGCTGCGCGGCGGCCGGACCGGCGTCCGCGCCGTGATCTGCGAGCAGCTCGAACTGAGCGGTCTGATGCGAGCGTTCGGCGCCGAGATCTATTACGGCGAACGGGTCGGTGTGCTGGGTGCGAACGG